>CAZGCG010000019.1:0-1293 GCA_964524205.1 uncultured Sphingobacterium sp.
GTCAGGGTTAGTTTGAAAGATCAGCAGATCGAATTAAAAAAAGGTGAAAAAGTGCTGATTAAGGGCACTGATGCACAATTGAATAAAGAATTTAGCAGTGATCACTTGTATGATTATTACCGCACAAATATATTTGTAGCTGATAATACACCATTGTGGCGTATGGTTGAGATCCTGAATGAGGCATATGAGGTTAAAATCGAAATTGCCGATCCAAAATTGCGCGATTTGACCCTGAATACAACGTTTAAGGGCGAATCACTCGATAATATCCTTTATATTATTTCGGAAACCCTTAGAATTAAGGTTCATAAAGAGGGTGAAAAGATTATTTTAAAATAGTGAAGGAGCGATGAAGCTGAAGAGTTTGTTAATCTTGCTTTTTGTATGCTCTGGCTTGTCTTTAAAGGCACAGCATTCTTCTGATATACCCAAATTATACCGTAGAATTTCTATAAATGCCGATAAACAAGCACTTGCAGAAGTTTTGAACGAAATAAGCAGGAAGGGAAATTTTATTTTTTCCTACAGCGGTACTGTTTTTAATCCGGATAGCCTGGTAACATTGAATGCAAAAAATGAAACTGTTCGGGATATTCTTGACAGGATTTTTCTGAGCATGGCAGATTATCGGGAGAGTGGTAATTATGTAATTCTTCGCTCTACGATCAGGAGATTTTCAATACATCCGGAACTAATTAAAACCGATCAGCGGCACTACCTGATCAGTGGTTATGTCATTGATGAACAAACAGGAAAAAAGGTTCCAGATGCCAGTGTTTATGAAAAGCGCCTTCTGGAATCTGATTTGACCGATAAGGATGGATATTTCAGAATGCGGATCAGGGGTAATCACCAATCCGTAATTCTCACCTTGAGTAAGGAGTCTTACCGGGATACCAGTATGATGTTTCTCTCTACAGTGACCATTAAACCTGAGGGATACATTTATGAGGACGAGGAATATATGTCTTATGCCTCAAATATTGTCGAGAAACTCGGAATCGGAAGATTTTTGGTATCCGCAAAGCAGCAAATACAAAGTTTGAATATTTCGGGATTTCTGACCAGCAGTCCCTATCAGGCCTCTCTGCTTCCAGGCCTTAGTTCGCATGGTATGTTCAGCTCTCAGGTAGTAAACAAAGCCTCGCTGAATCTTTTGGGGGGTTATACTGCAGGGGTTGACGGGGCAGAAGTGGCCGGACTCTTCAATATCAGCAAAAATAATGTGCAATATGTACAGCTAGCCGGGCTGGCCAATCTGGTTGGAGGTTCGGTGCGGGGTTTTCAGGC
>CAZGCG010000019.1:1393-19814 GCA_964524205.1 uncultured Sphingobacterium sp.
GGGATTTTCAACTTTGCGAAAGAGATGAAAGGATTACAGATCGGTCTGATTAATGTTGCTGATACTTCTTCAGGTTTTAGTCTTGGCCTGATCAACTGGGTGAATAAGGGATATCATAAAGTGAGCTTATCATCCACCGACGTTTTTGGGACCCAGTTGGCGGTAAAGACCGGGACTTCAAAATTTTATACCATGCTGATTCTGGCAGGAAGTTATGGAGTTAACGATCGGGTTTATTCTGCCGGATATGGTGTGGGTCATGATTTTATATTCAGTAAAAAACTTTCAGCTTCTGCAGAACTATTATCCCAGGGGCTTTATCTCGGCAATTGGGATTATCCAAACATCCTGACTAAGGGGCAGCTAAATATGCAGTTTAAACTTTTTAAAGGATTAAGTGCATTTGCCGGACCTTCCTACTCATTTTATTACTCCGACCCGGCAAGTCTGAGTGAGGAGGCTTACCGAGCCAGGGTTGCACCAAAATCTGCGAAGGTTTATTCAACAAAAACAAAGGGCTGGCTGGGCTGGTCTGCCGGAATTACCTTGTTCTGATCCTTGTTTATGATTGATTGAATTGGATCCTGATCAACCAAATTAAGCGCTTAATTTTTATATTTACCTTAATCACCTTATGAATCGAATCGATCGTATTTCTGCCATTCTTATACAACTGCAATCGAGAAGGGTGGTAAAGGCCCAGGATATTGCCGATCGTTTTCAAATTAGCTTACGCACAGTTTACCGGGATATCCGGACATTGGAGCAAGGGGGAATTCCACTGATTGGTGAGGCCGGAATTGGCTACTCTCTGGTAGATGGATTCCGTTTACCACCGGTAATGTTTACCCCCGAAGAAGCCATTGCCTTTTTAACTGCAGAAAAATTGGTGGCGAAACTGACTGATGGCCCCAACAGCAGGAACTACAGTTCTGCGATGTATAAAATCAGGGCAGTGTTAAATCTATCAGAGAAGGAATTGCTTGAAAGTATTGACGACCGGATCGAGGTTTTCAGAAGGCCCGGAGATGCGCCCATACAACCCGACCTGCATTTGCTTCAGCCAATTTTGAAAAGTGTGGACCAGGGAAAGGTTATACGTATCAAATATCATTCTAATTATAAACAGGAGAGTACCGAACGCCTGGTCGAGCCAATGGGAATTTTCTTTACAGATAATTACTGGCACCTCATTGGCTGGTGCCGGATGCGGAATGATTACCGTGATTTCAGACTTGACCGGATTGTATCAATTAATGAAACAGATACATTATTTGAAAAGTCGCACCCGGCTTTGAAGGAATACCTTCAGAGCAGAAAGGCTGAAGAAAACAAAAATCTGGAGCTTATTGTGATCAGCTTAGCCCAGTCCAAAGCGCATTGGCTCGATAATCAGAAATATTATTATGGTTTTGTATCTCAAAGACTTCTTGATGATCAGCTGGAAATGACCTTCTTATGCTCTTCTCCGGAAAATTTTGCCCGATGGTTCATGATGTTTGGCGGTGCTGCTAAAATAATTGAATCAGAATCACTAAAAATTCATGTAAAACAAATGGTTGAGGCTATCTCAAAAAGTTTATAATACTGCTGACATAGGGCTGTCATTCGGCAGGGTTTTATTTGTATTTAAATAAACAGATAAAACCATGAATTTGATCAAAAACTTCCTTAAAGAGCTCGAAAACGAAGCTCAAACGACAAAGAAAATGCTTTCAAGGATACCGGATGATAAATTCGGCTGGAAGCCACATGCAAAGAGCATGGATATTAAAACCCTTGCAACTCACATTGCCGAACTTCCTGGCTGGGTAGGAATGACTTTGAATACCGATGGCCTTGATTTCGCAGTCCATCCATATTCACCTCCTGATGTAAACAAAACATCAGCATTGCTCGAACTCCTGAAAACTTCGCTTAAAGATGCCAGAACCAACCTGGCAAAAGCTGAAGATAGAGATCTGATACCCGATTGGACGCTTAGAACAGGGGATATGATTCATGTCGTGTCATCAAAGGAGGATATGATACGAATGACTTTTAGCCAGATTATTCACCATCGCGCGCAGTTGGGAGTATATCTCAGATTGCTGAATATCCCAATTCCCGGAAGTTATGGCCCAAGTGCTGATGAGGCGAATTAAACCTGGATGATTATTTAAATATAAAGTTTAGGGTGCTATGTCAGGGTCTTAAATAGGTTTCTTTGGAAACCTTCTGTTGTGCTGATATTTAGGGCAAACCCGCTTTTCGCTCATACTCCACAGGCCTTAAGCACTGGCCGGTATCCGCTACAATCGGGTTTAAAAACTTAATACAGTTCTATTAAACCCTGGCCTTAACCAAATTTATCTAACAGTTCAAGGCCGCTCCTGAATCGGGGAGCGGCCTATCTTCTACGTATTATTTGAACATACTACTGCTCAATTCCTTATCAATAGTGATATAACCCGGATATTTGATCAGTTTATTACCTACCCGGATACTGGGACGGATTTTGATGCTGATCAGACTTTTTTGCACATTATCTCTGGCTCCTGCTCCCCTCAGGTAGGAAAAGATTTCATCTCTTGTGTTCCTGTCAGATAATATGGAGTAAATATTAGCCCTGATCATGATTGGCACAACAGTGGTTTCCTGTGGATTGATATCAATCCGCCGGTCGGTAGTCCCATTGACCAATTCCTGACCCTTAAATGAAATGATATAATCAAACTGATTGATCTCAATTGGCTTTGATCCCGGGTTTTCTATTCCCAGATTTAGTTTTGCTCTTATAGGGATATCTTTTCTCAAAAGTCCGATGGCGAGTTCGGGGACACTGCCAAGATCGAAGGTGCCGCTTTTGATCTGTCGGGTAATGTTCCTTCCTGCAACATAAACACTATCGGCAGATTTTATATCGTAACGGCATTGTTCCAGCAGACTGATTTTACGGGACACCCCGCAGCCTGCAGCAATCAGGGCAATAAAACTAATGAGCAGAATTTTTTTCATACCCTCTTAACGCAGATATAATGCCAAATAATACCTTTCAATTATATTTATTATTAATTCTGAATTACTATTCTTGAGTATTTGGGACCTTTATTAAGTTGACCTCTGTGATGTTACTGGTTGTTTTTCTGTCTACATTATATGTTATCGCATCCGGGGCATTACCGGTATAAATACCATTAATAAATTGACAATCAGCTACCTGAGATTCAACCAGAATTAATGATTTCCCATCACCGAAAAGATTAGTCGCATAAATATTGTTTATTTTACCCCTGACCGAATTATCACCATAACCTCGACCACCTACCAGTACAGTATAAGGGCTTCCACCATAGGGAGGCGGGGTATCAGGTCTTGCTTTCGTAATTACTCCGTTAATATATACATGATGTATGCTGGCATTGTCACTTGCCCTGATTGCAACCCCTGTATAATTCGTTTGACAATTCGTAATAAACACCTGCTCGGTATCATCTTCCGGACCACTCCATTTGGTTGAGGTAACCTGGTAAGAATTGATGTCACCATTACTATGATAGTATGGAGCAGCGTCAAGACTGGAAAGGGCAATTAAATCATCTCCATTTATACCCGTAATATTATCTATCCTGAAATATTTGCAGCCATGGCGCAGGTTAATACCATCTTTATTATACGTTTTAACATCAGCACCATTTACTTGGATATATTCCGGATTTATAAACCGTAATGCCGATAATTCTACATTTTTGGTCCGTTCAAAACTGATAGCCCAGGCGTGAGAGTTCTTAATTGTTATGTTCTTGAATTTAAATCCATCCACTTTTGCAATCTGGATCATGTTATTACGCCAGTCGCCTTTTTGTTTCATGCCCTCTTTTCCGGCATCACTTCCATAACTCACTCTGCCTTTCTCATTAGTTAAAACAAGGGTTCTGTAAGCATCTCCCGTTGAACGTGGATTATCTGCACCTCTCAATTGTACCTCTCCTATTCCTATAATACTGATATTATAATTCCACACAGGATTAGTAATTCCAACACCTACATTATCGCTTCTGAACATATTGTCCCGGCAGATATCCGATAATTGAATAATACAATTGTCCAGTATCAGGCTAAGATTACTTGGCAATAAAATCGCCCGGTCAATCTTCCAGATATTGCCTCCCCTGGCATTGTGCATAGGAATAACAACTTTATTGCTCTTGCCGTTTGCGGCATTTATAGCCGATTGAATGCGCTCGGTATCAGTCCCTTTAAAATCATTAGGCGTTATTACCCCTCCCGCTTTATTCTGTTCAGGTCCTGTGAATTTTTTCTTTGTATTTCCTGCACTCTCCTGAATTTGCAGAATACAGCATTGAAGTATTATGAAAAATAAAGTAGATTTTAGTTTTATTCGAAACATGCTGATATTTTTAGGATAGATATTGAATAAAGTAAACTTATCAATTTATTTTTACTCCGTTAAAATCTCTTTAAAAGCCTTATCAATCAAATTCATATTATTAGTTTAACAAATACTTTTTGTTAATTCCGTAGTTTTGAATTACTATTTTTAAAGCTTACAATTATTTTTTATAACGAAAATAAATTAATCGTAACGAGAATATTTTACTCAATACTCACCCATGATCAAAAACCTCTGCCTTTCAATTTTACTAATGACTGCCATGAACAGCATGTTATCAGCTCAGGATAAGTCCTCCGTCTATTTAAGTAATCATACATTTTCAAAAGAAAATAATGTGATCGGTACGGTCAGTTTGCATGGATCTGAGGCTAAATTCAAACTTAAAGGCGATAATGCGAATAGATTTACACTAAAGGGTAAGCAGCTTTCTATCCGCAAAAAATACATAGAAGCGGACACAAAATGGTATGATCTAAGTATTGAAGCGCAAACAGGATCAGGTGTGATTGAGGAAACCTTCAGATTAGTGAAAGACGATTTTCATAAAAACAGGGTGATTGCCCACCGTGGTGCCTGGAAGAATACAGGGGCATCCGAAAATTCAATCTCTGCATTGCAGCATGCAATTCGTTTGGCTTGTCAGGGATCAGAGTTTGATGTGCATATGACATCGGATTCAGGTCTGATAGTTAATCATGATCCATCTTTTAAGGGTAAACTTATTCATAGCACAAGCTTTGCAGAATTGAAACAGCTTAAGCTTTCAAATGGAGAAAATATGCCCGGTTTGGAAGAATACATTGCAGAAGGAATGAAACAAAATTCAACCAAACTCATACTTGAACTAAAGCCTACAATAAATAAGGAACGTGCCATTCAAAGTGCCCGCAAGGTTTATGAAATGGTCAGATCAATGAAAGCTCAGGCATGGATCGATTATATCAGTTTTGATTATAATATCTGCATGGAACTAATGCGTCTGGATCCTTATGCCAGAGTGGCTTATTTGAACGGCGATAAATCCCCTGAGTTATTAGCTGCTGATAAATTATGGGGCCTGGATTATAACCAAAGCGTTTTTCAGAAAAATCCGGGATGGATTGAACAGGCTAAGGCGAAAGGATTAACGATCAATGCATGGACAGTAAATGACCCAAAACTGCTGCAATGGTTCCTGGATCAGAAAATTGATTTTATCACGACCAATGAGCCGGAGTTGCTGTTGAAGATGGTGGGGAAGTAGTATTGAGTATTGAGTACAGAGTATTGAGATTCACAGTTATCCGGTAAAAATTAATCTTCTAGTCAATTGTGCTAGCTATTAATTAAAACGGAACTTTTATTAACATTTATAAAAGCATGCCCTAAAAAGCACCTGTAATGATACCACTCAGATTCCGGCGAAGGCCGGAATCTCCCTATTACACTCCTTGGATTGTCATTCCAGCGAAAGCTGGAACCTCCTAACTCTATTGAAATTCCATTTAAAGCTTTCTCCAGACAATAGTGATTGAGATCAGATCCTGATTCATTTGAAATGAATTGATTTTTTTGATTACTATTATTGCAATTTATAAGCTTTCAAAACGTACAACCTAATAACGTACAACGAATAACTCCAATTTTCCTACCTTTACGGCTTGGCAAAGAAAATTCAAAAAGATCAGAGTTTCGCCGAGAAGGCAGTTGCATTGTTTTCGCAGATGAAAAGTTCGATCAGTCTTTTAAGACTGAATGATCCGCTCCGGATGGCAGCAGCAACAGCCTTCTTCACCACCTTTGCCTTACCTCCTATACTAATAATTTTTACACAATTCTTCAGGTTCTGGGTTGATCCGGGAGTTTTGAGCTCAGAACTGATCAGCAGACTCGGACATATTCTGGGCAGAGGCAGTGCCCGGCAGGTTGAGGGGGTTTTGGAGGCTGTCAGTGGTTTGAATCACAGCTGGTATGTCACCATATTTGGCTTCCTGTTTTTGATGTTTGTTGCCACCACACTTTTTGATGTGATTAAGAATTCTCTGGAGCAGATCTGGGATATCCGAATCCGGCCTAAGTCAGGCATCTTTTTCAGTATCCGTTATCGCCTGCGTTCGCTGGTTATCATATTTCTTGCAGGCTTTTTGTTTTTAGCTGCTTTGTTTATGGAAGGAATTCAGGTATTTCTGGGAAATTATCTTGGTGGGATTCTTGGTGGTGGTAAAAGCTTTTTTTACTACCTGATCAATGACATTATTTTTGTAAGTGTAGTAAGTATTTGGTTTACTGTATTGTTCAGATTTCTCACCATCGGAAGACCCAGGTGGAATATTGCCTTTGGTGGAGCACTATTTACTGCTATCCTCTTCAATCTGGGGAAATGGATTTTGGGTTATCTGCTGATCCAAAGTAATATCGGCATCATCTATGGCGCTTCCGGTTCAATGGTTCTTATCCTGCTCTTTGTATTTTATTCCTCTATAATCTTATATTATGGAGCATGCTTTGTCAAGATATTGAGTGATGCTCAGGGAAAACCGATCCGTACTGTAAAAGAAGCCTTTACTTTTGAAGTACTTGAGATAAAAGACAAGTAATTTTCAGTTACCAGTTCTCAGTTACCGGCAGCCCACCCAATAGCTATCTGTTCCCTATTTCCCATTTCCTATTTCCCATTCCCCAATATTTCCAAAAAAAAATCAACCTCTATAATCCCAATTTAATATTTCATTATTATCTTTCGCGGTTAAATAGAATTATAAAATGATTTTCACATTCAAATATTCATCAGCATTGTTAAAAACTCTCGGAATAATCCTCTGTATTGGTTTTTCAAAAATGCTTTACGGACAGTCGGTAATTCAGCCAGGTCTGAATGATCTGACATTCTTTAAAAAATCTTCCAAAACATGGCAGATTGTTGGTAGTGTTCAGGCAGATCTGAATAAAGCAAACACACTTAATTTTACGAATGGATCCGGAGTTCTGCTTAATCTGCCGGATCATCAGCAAAAAGGAGAAGATTTGTATAGCCTTGCCGATTACGGTGATATTGATCTGGAGCTTGAGTATCTGATGGCTCCGGAATCAAATTCAGGTATTTACCTTCAGGGAAGGTATGAGATTCAATTGATCGATACCTGGGGTGCAACTGCAATCAGGTCAGGCAGTAACGGAGGGATCTATGAGCGTTGGGATGAGTCAAAACCCAACGGACAAAAGGGTTACATGGGTTATGCGCCAAGGCAAAATGCAAGTCGCGCGCCAGGTCTGTGGCAGAAGCTTAAGATTTCTTTTCAGGCACCACGTTTTGATTCAAATGGAAAAAAGACAGCCAATGCAGTGATGCTGAAGGTTGAGCTGAATGGAGTGCTCATTCATGATCATGTTGAATTATCTGGCCCAACACGCGGAGCAATCGGGGATGGCGAGACGGCATCCGGCCCATTGCGTATTCAGGGCGATCATGGCGCAGTAGCTTTCCGCAATATTAAGATCATTAAGTATGATAATGGAAGGCCGGCAGAAACAGCCCAGGCAAATGCTAATACCGTAGATCCGATTCATATTGAAGCCACAGAGAATTATATTTTAAGAAGTTTTATGGACCTGCCGGGATCTCCTAGAGTGGTTCATGCGGTATCTGTTGGCAGCCCGGATAAAGTTCATTATACCTACGATATGGATAACGCGGCAATCATTCAGGTCTGGAGAGGCGGATTTCTGAATGCAACTCCGATGTGGCATGATCGGGGCGACGGATCTTCAAGACCATTGGGAATGGTGCAGCGTTTTGGTAAACCAGCACAATTACTTTCAAAGCTTGCAAACGGGCAGTCGGCATGGATAGGCGATACTACCGGTACAGGATATCGTCCCAAAGGCTATGTTCTTGATGCCGAAGGCAGGCCAACCTTCAAGTACATTACTTATGGTATTACTGTTAATGATGCAGTTAAATTACTCGAAAAAGGGCAGGGAATAAGCAGACAGATCAGTCTTTCAGATAATCCGGCCGGTCTTTATTTCCGCCTGGCTGAGGCAGCCAATATTACCGAGGTATCACAGGGCCTTTATCTGATTGATGATCAATCCTATTTCCTGCGTTTGGATGAAAGTGACGGTTCTAAGGCCGTTATCCGCGATCAAAATGGCCGTAAGGAACTAATTATCGCTGCAGTTAAGAGTTTAAGCTATTCAATTTTATTCTGATCCCAACATGAGACATCTAAAATATATATATCATTCAATACTCTTCATTTCTATGCTTGGCTGCAGTATTTCAGCTCATGCACAGGAAACGCCTAAAGAAGAAGATTTCTTTAAAATTATGAAGGTTGCTACCCCCGAGGGGATTATCCTGGAAGTTGGCGGACTCGTTAGCCTGCCAAATGGTGATCTGGGAATTTCAACCCGTCGCGGGGATATTTTTATTGTTGAGAATCCGACAAGCAGCAGACCTTATTTCAGGAAATTTGCTTCGGGTATGCATGAGGTTCTGGGCCTGGCTTATAAAGAAGGCGCATTATATTGTGCCCAAAGGGGTGAATTAACCAAATTACTGGATACCAATCTGGATGGAAAGGCTGATGTGTATGAAACAGTGTATTCCTGGCCGCTATCCGGTCATTACCATGAATATAGTTTCGGACCAAAGATCGCTCCCGATGGTTCATTTTTTGTCACAGGCAACGTAGCATTTGGTAGTGAGGAATGGTGGAGGGGCGAAAGCCGTGTGCCATGGAGAGGATGGGCAATGCGAATTACTGAAGATGGTAAGATGCAACCCTGGGCTACCGGAATGCGTTCGCCGGCAGGCCTCGGATTTTTGAATGATGAGCTGTTCTATACTGATAATCAGGGTGATTGGATGGGATCAGGTGCTTTATGGAAAATGGAGAAAGGTGATTTTATGGGACACCCAGCAGGTTTAGCCTGGACAGGCAGACCTGAATCTCCTGTTAAATTGACAGAAGCATACTTCAATTCGAAAATTGATCCCCGTAAAACGAAGAATGATAAAGGCCGCTATATAAAGCCCGAAAATATTGTCAACGAGAATTTTAAGACCCTTTTTGATATGAAAAAAGAGTTTCCTGAATTGCGTTTGCCTGCTGTCTGGCTGCCTTACGGGATTCTTGGAATTTCAACTTCCGAGCCAATCACTATTCCTAAGGGGCATTTCGGGCCTTTTGAAGGTCAGATTCTGGTTGGCGATCAGGGAATGAGTATGTTATCGCGTGTGTTTATGGAAAAGGTTAACGGCGAGTATCAGGGCGCATCCTTTGTATTTAAAACCGGTTTCAGATCCGGGGTAATGCGTATGTCATGGGCAAGGGATGGTTCTTTATTTATAGGTGAAACAAACCGGGGCTGGGGCTCTGCCGGAGAAGCAAATGAAGGTTTGGAAAGACTGGTATGGAGCAATAAAATGCCCTTTGAAATGAAAGCGGTAAGGGCCATGCCTGATGGATTTGAGATCGAATTTACCCAGCCGGTTGATCCTGTTTCAGCCAAAGACATTGCATCATACTCAGTTGAGAGTTATATCTATAAATATCAGCCTGTTTATGGAAGTCCGCCGGTAAATACTCAAACCCTGAATATTAAAGGGGTGAAACTTTCTGCTGACGGATTGAAAGCAAGGATAGTTGTTGACAATTTGCGCAGATATTATATTCATACAATCAAGCTGGATGGAGTACGTGAAAAGGATAATTATTATTCATTGGTACATCCTACAGCGTATTATACTCTAAACAATATTCCTGAAGGCCCTAAATTGTCAATTTCTGAACTAAGCACAAAAAATTCTGCTTTAATCCCGGTAAAGGCTCAGCAAAGCACTGCCGTACCTCAAAAATCGACAGCTCCAGCTACAAACTCTGTACAGGCAGAAAAAGTGCCTACGTTCAATGATGTTAAAGCAATGATGGCATCCTATACCTGTTTGTCCTGCCATAATCCCGATAGAAAACTGGTCGGCCCTTCATTCAGGGATATTGCAAAACGAAAATACAGTCCGGAAAAGATACTTCAGCTAATCCATAATCCTCAGCCTGAAAACTGGCCGGAGTACCCTACTCCTATGCCTCCTATGCCGCAGGTAAAAAAGGAAGATGGTTTAAAAATAGCTGCCTATATCAACTCATTAAGATAGAATTTAGAATAATTCGAAAAATTCATCTTGTCTTCATCTTGTCTTCCAATCTTTAAGTATTATTTACAATCATGCTTAAAATTGGAAGACATGAAAACTTATATTTTATTTTTTATCGTATTTCTATTATCCTTTTCTGCGTATTCACAAACAGGTGGAGCTAAGCAAAGGGGCAGGGGAAGAGCGACCGGAACTCAAACAATAGGTGCTGAGGGTCAGGGAACTGGACAAAGGCCTGCAGACGGTGTAAAAGGGAAAGATCGCAAGGAGGGGGGTAATTGTAGTCCCGGGGGCAGGGCCACAGGAACTGGTTCTGAAGGAACGAATGGAACTGGAGTTAGAACAAGAACTGGTATCGGAACGCGAACCGGTAATGGAACGAAAATCAGCCAGCCAAATATCCGAACTAATACAGGAGTTCGGAGTTTTTAAGGCTTCCATCATATATATTGCCTATATTTTGAGTGATCGTTTGCCTCTTTTTGAGGCAAACTTTCGTTATTTTTACACGAAATGAAATTATTAACTGTTTATCTTACAATTTTCCTCTTTGTCATTTTTGGCATTCTTCCGGCTGTACTGCACGCCAGGGAGAAGGAATTTGATGGTAAACCAGTTAGACTGAAATATACTACAGAAATTCAGGCTATACTTTTAGATACTGTTGCTCCAAGACGGACAGGAGAAAAAAGAGATCAGGATCGGCCTGCTGCTGATGCACGTCCAGGCGAAAACAGACCAGGAGACAACAGACCGGGAGAAAACAGACCTGGGGAAAACAGACCGGAAGATATCCGCCGAATTGAGGAGATTAAAGCCGAAAATCAGCGCATTCGTCAGAAATCAGGAATCAAGCAGGTTCCACGTTCAATACCAAAGTTAAAGCCTAAGGCAGTTACCGACCGTATACCAATAAGAAGACCACCGATGAGGATACCGAAGAAAGGATTTGGAGGTATTCATTATTAAAGGTTCTATTTATTTTATATGAAGAGTTGGATCATTTTATTGGTAGCTGCGGTACTTTTTGCTGGAAATACATACGCCCAGCGTGATTCTACACAAGAAGATACAAAGCGGACTACCCTTACCCTGGCAGGCATTTATGGTAATAATGCCAACTATTACGGACAAACGGCAGAGCAAAAGTTGCCCTATGTACTCACAAATGCATCTTTACGATTAAAGAGTGGTTTTTATTTTTCAGCAGGATCGTATAAATTAATCAATGCAGGTGGCCCTGCTATATCTGAATTGGATCTTTCAGCAGGATTTGAAGCCGATATCTCAAAAAACTTCAATGCTGCTTTTGGATACAGCCGCTCTATTTTTGCTCAAAACTCTCCGCTTTTGGGTGCTGCAAATGAAAACACATTGAGTGCTTCATTAGCCTATGACCTGAATATCTTTAAAACCGGTTTGAATACCTATTATGCCTTTGGTACCCAGCGTGATTTATTCATGTCTTTCAGTGCTTCAAAAGCATTAAACCTCGGAAGTTTATTTAGTCAAAATGATTTTATCTCCTTTGAACCTGGTTTGGAGGTGGTAGGAGGCACACTGCATTATCTTGAAGAATATATTGTAAGGCGCGACAGACCTCAAAATCCGATGCCTATCGATCCTTATCCAACAAGCCGCGAGCTAAGCTATAGAATTACCCGGGATGCAAGCAGTTTCGATATGATCTCATACAATATGAATTTATTGCTGGGATATAACCGGAGTAATTATCTGATTGAGACCGGCTGGCAGATTTCAGCTTTAGGCAAGAATGTTTCGGAGTCGAAGCAAAAAGCACGTTCATTTTTTAATTTAAGTCTCTACTACCAGTTCTGATTTGAAAGTACTCCTGATCGAAGACGAAAAGACGCTGGCTTATGAAGTTGAAGCGTTTCTAAAAAAGGCATTTTATATCTGTGACCTTGCTCATAATGCACGCAAGGGACTGGAGATGCTTGGGGTAAATCCCTATGACTTTGTTTTGCTGGATCTGGGTTTGCCCGATCTGGATGGACTAAAGGTTTTACAGGAAGCCAAAAAATTAAATCCCGATGCGGCATACATCATTCTGACTGCGAGGGGAAATATCGAGGACCGAATCGTCGGACTGGATCTTGGCGCTGATGATTATCTGCCCAAACCCTTTTCCCTGCTCGAACTACAATCCCGAATGCAGGCCATATCCCGGAGAAAGTTTAATGTCAATACCCATGAACTTGATCTTGGTGAATTTAAGATCGATCTTCAGAAAAGAATAGTCAGCCATTCAGGAAAGGAGATTGAACTGACCCGAAAGGAATTTGATCTGCTCAGCTACCTGCTCCTGCATAAAAACAGGGTGCTAACCCGAATGCAGCTAAGTGAACATATCTGGGGCACCTTTGCGGATGATGATTACGATTCCAATTACATCGATGTCCACGTCAAGAATATCCGCAAAAAACTGAGTGCTTTCGGACCGGTTGAATGGCTCGAAACGGTCAGAGGTGTAGGTTATAAAATCAGGAAGTAGTGAAATTAATTAGCAAGCTCACCCTATTTATTACGCTGTCGAAGCTTGCGATCGTATTGCTTTTTGTACTTACCCTGCCTTATCTGATTGGGGGGATTGCCAGAACTTATACCGATTATTACCTCCGTCAGCAGCAAAAAAAGGTTCTTGATGTAGTCTCCAAAAATGGGGTTGAATCCTACCTGCAGGGTGAAGAAAGCTATGGTAGTTATACCATGCTGAAAGAAGAATATATCTCACTCGAACCTGTAGCCAAAGGTTTTAAAATTGATACAATTTATACTGATGAGCGGATCATTGAGCAGGATACCCTGAATTACAGGGTTTTAACCCATTCTTTTCCGGCTGATACCGGCACTTATCTGATGGAAGTCGGTAAGACCATGGATACAATTGATCAGTATAACCGGCCTTTGCAGCGGATTGCAACTTATGTGCTTCTGGCTCTTATTCTGATTACCCTTGTTATTGATCTGTTTTACACTCGTTACCTACTTCGCCCATTGGGAGAGATCATCAATACAAAGATCAGGAACAGGAAATTTCCCTTTAATGAAAATTCAATCCCGGTTAAAACCACTACCACTGATTTTCAATACCTGGACACTTCCCTGATCAGTTTGATGCAGCAGATTCATGAAGCTTTTGAGAAGGAAAGGGAATTTACGGCAAATGCATCCCACGAATTAATGACTCCGATTGGCATACTTCAGAATAAAATTGAAAACCTGATGGTAGAACCGGAAGTAACAGAGCAGGTTCAGTTACGATTAATCGGGATGCAAAGAACCCTGAACCGGCTCAAACGAATTGTGCACTCCCTGCTCTTGATTTCGAGAATTGAAAATGAACAGTTCAGCAAAAAGGAATCGGTATCTGTTGCTGAATTGTTTGATGATGTATTGGATGAGATCAATCACAGACTTAGTGAAAAGGAGATCAGCCTGGAGACGAAGCTTTCAGAACAACTTCTGCTTGTTAATATTAACCGCGACCTGTTATTCCAATTGGTATATAATCTGGTGAACAATGCGATCAGGTACAATAAGACCAATGGTAGCATCCGCATCTGGGATCAGTTAAATCCCGATGGATCTTATGGGATTCATATTACTGATACCGGTATCGGTATTTCTGAAGATGAACTTGGGACCATTTTCAACCGTTTTAAGAAAGCAAATCAATCAGAAGAATCTGCCGGTTACGGCCTTGGACTGTCGATTGTAAAAAGTATTGCTGATTATCATCAGATCAAAATTGGAATCATTTCTGAGATTTCGAAGGGAACAACGTTTACGATTGCTTTTCCGGAGGAGTTGGTAGGGAAGGGGGAATAGGAAATAGGCAATAGGGAATAGGCAATAGGAAACGGGAAGCAAAGTCTATAGCTTAATATGTCATTTGGACAAAGATGTCATCCTGATCCGCCCCGGTCGGAGAAGGAACTCAGCAAATGTCATTGCGAGCGTAGCAATCTCATCCCTAAAATAACTTAATCTATTTTTAAGGTGGATCCCCATGATTTTGTGTTGGATTGTCAATCCAATCAGAGTGTGTGTTGTCATTGCGAGTGTAGAGAAGCAATCTCCTTGCTATTATTACTAAATGCGATAAGATTGCTTCGTCGTACCTCCTCGCAAAGACATTCCTTGTGAATACACAGTTCTCTCTTCGTTACGAGTGTCGCGTTTTGTAATTGCGAGTGTAGCGAAGCAATCTAACGACTAGTATTAATGAATGTAATAAGATTGCTTCGTCGTGCCTCCTCGCAATGACATTAACAATGGCCTTTCATGGTTAGTTGTCATGGCGGGCTTGATCCGCCAAATATGCGAAACCCCCTTTTTCATTTTTTACTGTAACCTATTCTTTTCCCTGCCGTCTTATCAACAAATACATTTAAACCAATACCAGCAATCAGATTTCCTGTTTTGTAGCGAGAATCATTGAAAGGATTCTTAGGAGGGTTTTTGTGCCGAATTTTTAAGAATGAAGAAATGAATAAACGATACTTTACATTTATACTTACGATACTTTGTTTCCTTGGTGCTGCAGGATCCGGCTTTGCCCAAAACAAAATTCAGGGATCAAAAATAAGCGGAACTGTATTGGATGAAGAGAAAAAGCCCCTTGATTTCGCGACCATCAGCCTGCTCAAACACCTTGATTCTTCACTCGTACGCACAGCTGTAAGTGACCTGGATGGAAAGTTTTTACTTTCTGATTTACCAGCTGGAGACTATTTTCTGACAGCCAGCATGATAGGATTTAAGAAAATAAGTACTAAAGTATTCAGCATCAATCAGGCTAATCCTGTTATGAATTTCCCTGAGATCATCGTCGCAAAGGATAGTAAAATGCTTGGAGAAGTCACAGTAAGAGCCATTAAACCGTTTGTAGAACGCAAAATGGACAGGCTGGTTGTAAATGTTGAGAATAGCAGTGTAGCAGCAGGCTCAACAGCACTGGAGGTACTTCAAAGAGCCCCCGGAGTTACTGTAGACCAGAATGATAACATTGCTATGCAGGGCAAACAAGGTGTTTTGGTCATGATTGATGGCAAGCAGACTTATATGAGTAATGCAGATGTAGCAAACCTGCTGAAAAGCATGCCCAGTTCACAAATCGAAACGATCGAACTCATCACCAACCCTTCTGCCAAATATGATGCAGCCGGAAATTCAGGAATCATCAATATAAAAACCAAAAAAAGCAATAATGTCGGTACAAATGGTACCCTGACAGCAGGTACAGGCTATGGTGATAATTACCGATCAAATGCCGGACTTTCTTTGAATCACCGGAACAGGGATATCAACCTTTTCGGGAATTACAATTTCTCAAGTGTAGACCGCGGACAGGATTTGAGCATTAATCGGGAGGTGTCAAATTCAAATGTGATGACTTATTTCGGTCAGCAGGTAAATTCATTAAGGAAGAGCGATAACAATAATTTTAAAGCAGGGCTTGACTTTTTTCTGAATAAGAATAATACACTGGGACTTCTGGTTAATGGTTACAGCAATTCAGGTTCAGATTTGAACAATAATATAACCGCGATTGGACGATCATTCAGCCAGGCCGATTCGTCAGTAATTGCTATCAATAATGAAAACAGTAAGTACAGCAATATGGCTTATAATTTGAATTATAAATCAATTCTTGATACTTCTGGAATGGAGCTTTCGCTTGACCTTGATTATTCTCGTTTTAACGGCGATAACAGAACCCTTTACGATAATCGTTTTGTGAATTATAACGGACCGAACAAAGCCCCATCTTTAATCAGGAACAGTACCCCATCTCTGATCAATATTAAAGCCCTCAAAGCAGATTATACGCTGCCTTTGAATAAGACGATGAAGTTTGAAGCCGGAATAAAGAGCAGCATCGTTAAAACTGATAATGATTTCAGGTTTGAGGAACTGAAAAGCAACAATTGGGAAAATGATATCCGAAGAAGCAATCAGTTTGTATATGATGAAAATGTGAATGCAGCCTATACGAATCTGAACAAGCAGTTTAAGAAAACAAGTGTTCAGTTTGGATTAAGGGCTGAGCAAACAAATTCGAAGGGAAATTCCATTACTACCTCTAAACTGGTGGAGCGTAGTTATCTTGATATTTTTCCAAGCCTTTTTATCAATCAGACCTTATCAAAAAATCTTGATATGTCCTTCTCATACAGTCGCCGTATCGACCGCCCGAGTTATGATGCCTTGAATCCCTTTATTTACTTTCTTGATCAGTACACCTATAATCAGGGAAATCCATTCCTGAATCCGCAATACACCAATAATTACGAAGTGTCTTATAATTATAAAAAGACCTATAATCTATCGTTAAATTACAGCCTGACCAGGGATGTGATTACAGAGGTTTTGCTCCCTGATACTGCGAAAAAGGCATTATTCCAAACCAATGAGAATCTTGACAAACAGATCAACTATGGTTTAAACCTGAATGCCCCTGTCACTTTAAGTAAATGGTGGAGCAGCAGTAATAATATACTAGCATACTATCTCGGATTTCGTTCATCCGACCTCAGAGGGCAGGATCTGAACAGCGGAAAAGTAGCATTTCAATTTAATTCCCAGCATAAATTCAGTATCAGCAAGACCTTAAGTGCAGAGCTTCTGGCTGATTACAGATCCCCGATTGAGTATGGAACTTTGAAAATAAGTTCACAATATGGTATTGATCTGGGTATTAGTAAAACTTTACTTAACAAGCGGGCAAACATAAAATTTGCGCTGAGCGATATTTTTGATACCCGCCGACAAACCATAACCAGTGCTTATACCGGACTTAACTATAACCTGGAGCAAAAAAATGAAACCCGGATTGGCCGTATAAGCCTGAGCTATCGCTTCGGTAAGACAGAAATTAAACCCGAACGTCGCCGCTCAACCGGTTTGGAAGATGAGCAAAGACGAATTAAGAATTAGTTTAATGTTGATTGGTTGAAATGGCCCCGGTTTTCCGGGGCCTTTCTTTTTTATAGAAGATCCCTCAATACCACCCAAACATTTTCGGCTAATATTTTATGCCCTTCAGGAGTTGGATGAATGCCATCACTCTGATTCAGTTCAGGAACACCGCCTACCTTATCGAGCAGGAATGGAACCAATGCCATATTATTTTTCTTAGCCAGCTCCGGAAAGATCACCCTGAACTCAGAAGCATATTTGCTGCCCATATTGGGAGGTACTTCCATGCCGGTCATTACCTGTTTTGCATCCGGATATTTAGCTTTTACCTGGTCAATGATACTCTGCAGGTTCTTACGGGTTTCAGTAAGCGGAATTCCTCTTAAGCCATCATTTGCGCCCAGTTCGAGCACGAACACATCAACTTTTTGTTTCAGCAACCAATTGATTCGTTCTTTTCCGGCGGCAGTAGTTTCACCGCTTAATCCGGCATTGATCACCTCATAAGGAAGATTTAAGGAATCAATTTTATTCCCGATTAGTGCCGGAAAGGCTTCATCAGGCTCTACACCGAGTCCGGCAGTAAGACTATTTCCAAAGACGAGAATAGTTTTCTTTGTAGTTACATTCGATACAGCCAGGCTATCAGCAGTCTCAGTTTCAGCTTTTTTATTTTCACCATTACCACAAGCGCTGATAATAGCAAATAGGAAAAGTATGCCGTACAATTTTATCTTGAACATAATCTTTGAATAAGGAAATCCGAAAATACAGATTTAGGGTTTTGTTTCCTAAATAGATTTAGACCCGATAGCTATCGGGTTACTTACTGTCCGTAGAGTTAAGCGCAGCGTCTCTACGGATTAATAAATGATTAAGAGTCTTACAGACTCGCTTACAAATATTTAACTGTCCTTAAAGTTAAGCGCAGTGTCTTTACG
>CAZGCG010000020.1:0-19684 GCA_964524205.1 uncultured Sphingobacterium sp.
TGCGAACATTATAATTCCCAAGAATAGCAGCTACAGAATCTGCAAATACACTGTTAGGGTCATTGCCTCTGTTTGCGAGTCCACCTTTTTGCTGCGCAATCAGACCTTTGAAGGTTTCGGCATCTTTACGGGGTTGTGTGAAATAGAGATAGGTAAGCTGTAATGCAGTTTCAATGTCCTTAGGACTTGTTGAACCTGATATTCCTTCAAACCTCTCTGTAATATAGGGTGAAACCGAAACTTTTTTACCGCTCAATAATTTTGGAAGCTGAACAGAATTAAATTCACCTAATCCACCATTTCTGATGATCGCAGTCGCGTAAAGTGCAGATTGAAAATCAGCATCACTGTATAAAGAAGATCCGCCTGCACTGAATGCCGAGAAACTTATCTCATCATTCTTGAAATCGGTTGGTTTCAGAACTACTTTTACACCATTGCTTAATTTGAATTCAGTTACACCAATTTCAGGCATTTTAGATTCAGAAATAACCTTACCACCACTCAGTTTAGCAGAAAGCAGGGGCTTATCTGAAACCTGGTCAACATATGCACTAATATTGCTTTGTTTAGTACCGCTTATCCAGCTCTCAACTTTGGCTTCATCAGGCAGATTATCTTTATCTTTTTCAGGACCCATGATGATCACATCACGGTTGACGTCGGTGATATATTTTTTGGCCAGGTTATTCACATCATTGAGGCTAATTCCTCCGGTCATATTATTAGCCATTTTGTATTCGTATTCAATACCCGGACTAGCTTCCTGTTCCAAAAAATGACGCAAATATTCGTTCACCAGGCTTTCAGAGGGTGTTTTGTCTTTCTCTTTAAAGGCTGATTCCATATTGGTCAGATAAGATTGCTTGGCACGGTCTAATTCGGTCTGGGTAAATCCAAATCGCTGAACACGCTCGGTTTCAGTCAGGATGGCTTTGAATCCTCTTTCCATTTCTCCAGGTTTTGCCACTACGAATACATTATACATGTCAAGGCCGGCCAAAAAGCCGCTTATATTGGCTCCAGCCTGTAAAAATGGAGGGTCTGCCTGTTTGCTCATATCAGCAAAACGGGTTCCGATCATTGAATTAAACAAAGTTCTTAGAATACTGTTTCTGTAATCGGCAGTTGTGATCAGCTTTGACTCCGGATGTTTGATCATAATCTGTGCAACACTAACAGGGAATTCCTTGTCAGTAACTGCGATAAATTGATTTTTATTTAATAAGGAGATCGAATATTTTGTTCGCTGGCGTGGCTTAGCCGGATTTTTAAGATCGGAGAATTTTGCTTTTATGGTTTGTTCCATCGCATCAACATCAATGTCTCCAACAACAATTAGTGCCTGAAGATCAGGGCGATACCAATCTGTATAAAACTGCTTAATCGTTTCGGCTGAGAAATTTTTCAAAACTTCTTCAGTACCAATTGGGAGGCGGTCGGAATAGCGCGAATTATTGAAAAGCATAGGAAGATATTTATCCTGCATACGTTGTTGAGCACCTTTTCCTAAACGCTTTTCTTCCAATACAACGCCGCGTTCCTTATCAATTTCAACTGGGTCTAATGTTGCTTCCTGTGCCCAATCACGCATAATCTGTATACCATTTTTAAGTACTTCCGGATCATCTGATGGAATTGGAAGCTGATATACTGTTTCATCAAAACTGGTGTAAGCGTTCAGATCTGCGCCAAAACGAACTCCTGCTTTTTGAAGGTAATTAACGAGGTCATTTTTAGGAAAGTTTTTTGTTCCGTTAAAACCCATGTGTTCCATAAAATGTGCTAGTCCGCGCTGGTCATCATTCTCCATGATAGAGCCTATTTTGTTGGCCAGGTACAGCTGAACACGATTTTTAGGTTCAATGTTTTTACGGATATAATAGGTAAATCCATTTGGAAGTTTTCCGGTTCTGATCGCCGGATCTAATGGTATAATACCTGAAGAACTTTGTTTTGTGGTAGGAGCAGATTTGCTTTTTACAACTGTTTGAGCATTTGATACTCCTGCAGCAGCAATCATTACCGCTACCGAGAGGGTAAGTACTGATTTATTGAGAAATTTCATTTTTATTAGGGTTTATAATTGAACTGCAAATTAAGAAAAACTAAACCTTGATAATAATTTTTTTGTTGTACATAATCCAGAGGATGCCAAGCCAAATCAAAATAAAGGTTACTGCACCTGCAAGGGATGCATTGATTGGTGAAAAGTAAGGACTGAAAAAAGTTTCATACATCCATTCGCGAGAGTTTACTGTGCTTCCATCCGGCATATTAACCTTAATCATGGTCAGAATTCTTGGGATAAGACCGGAAAGGAAAAACACAGTTATTGCATTGACCCCGTAGACAACAAATGGCTTTGTCCCTTTCTTATAGCCCTGAACATCAATTAGCCAGTAACATAATGCAAGTCCAATGGTAGCAAGTCCACCAGCGTAAAGAACAAATGAACTTGTCCAAAGTGCTTTATTTATTGGGAAGCAAAGATCCCAGATCAGACCAAGAATAACAGCTAATATCCCAATTGAAAACATCCAGGAATTTTTTACGCTTTCTTCCCTGTCTTTACGCTTTAGCCAGGTACCTACTAAAACACCAAAGAGCCCTGTACCAATCGCTGGCAGGGTACTCAGAATTCCTTCAGGATCCCAGGTTTTTGCTGAGCGCCATAAATGCGCTTCTGTAAGCAGGCTTCTGTCGAGCCAGGCACCCAGATTGGTTTCTTTTTCAAGATTAGCATATCCCACTCCGGGAACAGGTATCAGGGTCATCATTGCCCAGTAGGCGACAAGGATACCAATCAATAATCTAAGCTGGGTTTTTGGGTTAGTTTTTATAAAAATTACGGCAGTAATGAAGAACACAACAGCAATACGTTGCAGAACTCCCGGGATCCGAACTGTTTGGAATGCTTCCATCGGTTCAGTAAATACTTTGGGGAAAAGGTTTAGAAATAAGCCAAGTCCAAATAATATCAGCGCCCTTTTTAAGGCAGTCATGATAAGTTTCGAATGGCTCATATATCCCTTTTTGCTGCCAAGTGCGTAACTGATAGAAACTCCAACAATGAACAAAAAGAAAGGGAAAATTAGATCTGTTGGGGTGCAACCATGCCATTCAGCATGCTTCAAAGGGGCATATATATGAGTCCAGCTACCCGGGTTATTGACCAGAATCATTGCTGCTACAGTCAGGCCTCTGAAAACATCAAGAGATAATAGTCTGGCCGGAGATTGTTGAAGAATAGAAGGTTGCGACATCAGGTTTTAAGTAAATGAATACTAAATCTGCATTTTTTTATTCTAATAAAAAAGGGTTTACATGATTTAATAAGCCAGACCTGTCAGCATTGATTCGCCGGTCATCGATATATGAATCAGCAATGTTCTTAAAGTTTCTGAGACAGAACTTTTAACGCTGTTTCATCCTTGTTCTCTAAACTCAGCTGTGTGAGTTGTTCTTTGAGATCCTCTGTAATTGCCTGAAATTTTTTCTCTCCATAAAGATTTTTCATTTCGTTTGGGTCCTTTTGCAGGTCGTAAAGCTCCCAGAAATCTTTATATCCATAAAAACGGATCAGTTTGTAGCGGCTGGTACGAATTCCGAAGTGCTTTAAAACGCTGTGTTCGCCGGGGAATTCATAGAAATGGTAATAAGCTGATTTTCTGATGCTTGCATTTGCATTTCTGAACAGCGGCATCATAGATTTACCCTGAATTTCTTTTGGAATATTGAGACCTGCAGCTTCTAAAAATGTAGGGGCGAAGTCAACATTAGATACGATCTGATTCGATACAGTACCCGGCTTTATTATACCGGGGTATCTGATTATTAAAGGTGTACGCATTGACTCTTCGTACATAAAGCGTTTGTCGAACCAGCCATGCTCACCCATATAGAATCCCTGATCGGAGGTATAAACCACAATGGTATTTTTTGTCAGATCGTTATTGTCCAGATAGGAGAGGATTTTACCGATGTTGCGATCCAGTGAGAGTGTGGTGCTGTAATAATCCCGCATATACCGCTGATATTTCCACTCCGTTAATTCATTTCCTGTTAGTTTCCTGCTCTGTAAATCCTTGTCAATTTTATCATAATAGGCATTCCATTTTAATCGCTGATCAGGATTCATCCGGGCAATAAAAGAAGCTGCCAGTGCATCCGGTTCACTTCTCATTTTGAGGTCGTAGCCCAGTTTCATGGTCTTTTCAATCGACATATCCTGCATTCCGGCGGCAATCCGGTTTGAATACTGATCATAAAAATTCTTCGGGAGAGGGAAATTGACTTTATCAAATTTACCCAGATCCTGAATGTCGGGCATCCATGTACGGTGAGGGGCTTTTTCACCAACTACCACGAAAAAAGGTTTTGAAGGATCGCGTTTCTCAAGAAAGTTTATGGTCAGGTCTGTTATTACATCTGTAGCATATCCTTCCTTTCGGGTAGTATCGCCCTGCATGTTAATCAGATCGGGATTATAGTATAGCCCTTGTTCCGGCAGAATATTCCAGTAAGTAAATCCCTGCGGATAAGAAACCAGATGCCACTTTCCAATCCAGGCTGTTTGAAATCCGGATTGTTTTAAGCGTGCAGGAAATACATCCTGAGAAGCATTGAATGTATCGCGGTTATCCCGCATCCCATTTATGTGACTGTACTTTCCGGTGAGTAGAACGGCCCTGCTTGGTCCGCAGATTGAATTCACAACAAATGCTTTCTTAAAAAGTGCCCCCTCCTTTGCTAAACGGTCGATATTAGGAGTTGCTCCATACTTCGATCCATAAGCTCCAATAGTGGAAATTGCATGATCATCTGTCAGAATGATGATTATGTTGGGCTTTGAAGATTGCTGGGCAAAGGCTTCTAGCCCGACAAGCATACTGAAAAGTATAACTGAAAGCGTTTTCCTCATGATATATGTGATCAGAATGGGTTAGAACTTCCACCTGACAAAGGCTTCCATAGCTTCGTATTCGGCTAATCCCAGCTTATCGTACGCTTTAGCAGTTTCACGGGTTCGGTCTTCGGCACGGACCCAGAACTCTCTGGCATCATCGCCCGGAAAGACAGGCCTGTCTTTTTGACTCTGATGTTTGAATATCGCAAAGCGTTTACGTTCAACCTCCTGCGGCGAAAGTGGAACAGCCATCTGAATTTCGTGAGTCTCGAATTCATGCCATGCACCTCTGTATAACCAGAGCCAGCAATGTTTGATCCATTCCTTATCTTTCAAGCGCTCAAGTGCCTGAATAAGAATATCAAAACATACTTTATGAGTTCCATGCGGATCAGCAAAATCACCTGCCGCAAAGATTTGATGAGGTTTAATTTTTTCAAGCAAATCCATGGTTACTTTGATGTCATCCTCAGAAACAGGATTCTTATGTGTTTTACCCCTGTCATAAAAAGGCAATGACATAAAGTGGATCTGTTCGTCACTAAGTCCGGCAAAACGTGCACCGCTGATCGCTTCTCCTTTACGGATCAATCCCTTTAATATCTGGATTTCGGATGTATCAGCCTGATTGGGCTGTTTGGTCTCAAGAAAATTGCGCATGGAGTGATATAGATCATCCAGCTTTTGGGTATCTAAACTAATAGATTTGCTGAAATCGCGCGCAAATTCAACAAAGCGGAGTGCGTCATCATCCCAAACCGCAGTATTACCAGAAGTCTGGTAGGCAACGTGTACATTATGACCCTGATCTACAAGGCGGATAAATGTTCCACCCATTGAAATTACATCATCATCGGGATGCGGAGAGAATATAATAACCCGTTTTTTATCCGGAACGGCACGCTCTGGTCTTTGTGAGTCATCAGCGTTACCTTTTCCACCCGGCCAGCCTGTGATAGTGTGCTGAAGTTTATTGAAAATATGAATATTGATATTATAAACAGGGCCTTTTTCAGTTGCGAGCTGGGCCATACCATGATTGTTATAATCTTCTTCAGTAAGCTTTAATATCGGTTTTCCAAGGGTATTGGCAAGCCAGATCACCGCTTTTTTGACCATTTGTTCATCCCAGATACAATCTTTTACGAGCCATGGGGTGTTGAATCGGGTTAAGTCTGAAGCAGCGTCCTGATCAAGGATGAATTCAACATTTTCTGAAAGCTGAAGGTAGGTTGCCGGAACTTCAGAAGAGATCTCCCCTTCAACTGCTTTTTTAATGATTGCTGCCTTTTTAAGGCTCCATGCCATCAGAATGATTTCTCTTGCCTTGAAAATTGTACCGATACCCATGGTTATCGCCTTGGTTGGTACATTCTCTTTTCCTCCAAAGTCGCGTGAAGCATCACGGCGGGTAAGATCATCGAGCGTTACCAGTCTGGTACCTGAATTTGGTGCAGAACCCGGTTCGTTAAAGCCAATGTGTCCGGTACGACCAATACCAAGTATCTGAAGGTCGAGCCCCCCAAGAGCGGTAATTTTCTTTTCATATTCCAGGCAGAAGCCATGGATTGTTTCGATAGCTAAGGTTCCATCAGGAATATGAACATTAGCCATATCAATATCAATATGGTTGAACAGATTTTCCTTCATGAAAGTAACATAGCTCTGTGGCGATGTAGGTTTCATTGGAAAATATTCGTCAAGATTAAAGGTGATGACATTTTTAAAGCTGAGTCCTTCTTCTTTGTGAATCCGAACCAGTTCTTTGTAAACACCAACAGGCGTTGCACCGGTTGCAAGTCCAAGAATTGCGCTCTCGCCATTTTTTTGTTTTCTGATAATCAGATCTGAAATCCGCCGTGCAACCTTTTTAGCAGCGATTTCTTCATTTGGATAAACAGTAACGGGAAGTTTTTCGAAGCGGGTTTCTTCAAGTAAATTTAATCTTGCCATGAGAGGGTCAGACTTTTTAAGGTGAGATGCAAATATAAAAAAATATACTTTCAGGGCATGGATGAAATTATTCAGAATACGCGGGTTTTTGCAGTTTTTTTTGCATAGTAGAATATTCTATCTCAGAATAAGATTTTAACACATTAGTGCAATTTTTGCTTTTATTATCATTTTTTTCATAAATATTGCCGGCAATCATATAAAGTTCAGCACAATATTTAAAAAATAATTAGTAAAATACCCGCAAATTGACTTAGTTTTACACTTTTAAATTCAAAAAACCTGCAAAAACCTGAAAGATTGAATGTTGTATTCTTAGTATTCTAAAGGGAAATTCATATGTATGTAACATGTAGACATAATAATTATCCCATTGAAGAATAAAGGCATTATACATTGATCAAAAAGTTTAAAAACTATCAAACCAAATTATTTACAATTAACTCTAAGTCTATGAGAAAAATTTACTCTTCCGGATGGCCAAAACACTTTCTGGCATTCGGCCTTATGCTTTTTTTGGTTACTCTGTATGGTGAGCTTAATGCTCAAACCCGCAGATATGTAATTAGTGGAAAAGTAACGGACGCAAAAACCAAAGAAACGCTGCCCGGTGTTGCTGTGAGACTAACCTCCACAACATCTGGAATCTCAACGAATTTGGATGGGAATTACTCTATAACGGCTGATGTAAATCCCGGACAGTACACCGTTTCATTCACATATATCGGGTATCAGACGATTTCTAAATCCGTGCAATTAGGAACTGAGTTATCAGTTACACTTAATGCGGAAATTGGACAAAGTGCTGTCGGTCTTGATGAAGTTATCATAACAGGTACTTCCGAAGGTACAACTCGACGCCAGTTAGGTAATTACGTGGGATCTGTTAGTGGAGACAATCTTAATAAGGGTGCTGCAGGAAACGTTCTTACTGGACTTCAGGGAAAAGTAGCGGGTGCACAGATTACTCAAAATCAGGGAGACCCGGCCGGCGGTATGTCGGTAAGGTTACGTGGTATCAGTTCTGTAAACTCATCTTCTGATCCATTATATATCATTGATGGTGTTATTGCGAATAATGCTACTTCAAGTGTTACCGATAATCAGCAAAATAGATTGGTTGATATTAATCCGGCAGACATTGATCGTATTGAGGTACTTAATGGCGCTGCTGCTGCGGCAATTTATGGATCGCGTGCAAATGCCGGTGTAGTCCAGATTTTCACTAAAAGAGGTAGTACAGGCGAGCCCCAAGTTTCCTTTTCTTCAACCTATATGAACAGTGAGTTACGTAAGAAACTACCTGTTAATATGGCTCCAGTTAAATTTGGGGGTCCAACCGATGGACCGGGAGCTTTAACTCAGGATATTATTAGCCTTGTTGGAGGCGTGCTTCCTACAAATACAACCCCAGTTACCAGATATGATTATCAGGATTATATTTTCCAAAATGCAAGCGGAGTAGATAATAACTTTTCGGTAAGTGGTGGAAGTGAGAAAACAAAGTTCTATACTTCAGCATCCTATTTCACAAACCAGGGTATTGTAAAAAATACAGATTATACACGTTTCGGTTTAAGAGCGAATGTTGATCAGACACTTTCTAAATGGGCGACTTTTAGGGCAGGCTTAAATTTTGTAAGGAGTGATGCGAACGAAAAACCATATGGTAATGGATTAATTGTTCCTGTAGGAATTCAATGGATCATAGCCAACTTCCACGATATCTGGAAACGCGACGCTTTGGGTAACTTACAGGCAATCGGTGAAAGAGGTCGTGTTAACCCGGTTTCCATTATTGAAGACATCAAACAAGCACAAAGGACAAACCGGGTTCTTGCAAACGCAGGATTCAAGTTGTTCCCTGTTAAAAATCTTACTATTGATTACAATATAGGAATTGATAATGCAGCACAGGAAGGTACGCTTTTTGTTCCACCGTACAGCTATAATGTAAGTACTGCAGATGGCTCATATGGTGGCGGACCAACACTTGATCCGGCACAAAATGGATATGCAAGTAAACGTACAGCAAACCAATATTTATTTAACAATGACTTGAATATCACTTATGATTTTTCAATAACAAGTAAAATCAGTTCTACCAGTCAGCTTGGATATTCTTATCAGTATCAAAACGGTTCTAGTACAAGTGCAGCTGGAAGGGGACTTGCCCCCTTTGTCCAAACTGTAGGTGGTGCAAGTACCCCGGCTGTAGGGGGTGATGGAAGAAGTGAATTTTCTGTTGAAGGAGCGTACTTCCAACAAAATTTTAAGGTTAATAACAACTTTTTCTTGACCGGTGCTGTTCGTATGGATGGCTCAAGTGTTTTTGGAGAAGACCAACGTAACCAGATCTATCTTAAAGGAAGTGGAAGTTATGTACTTTCTTCAACTAAGTTTTGGGAAGGCCTTGGAGTTTCCTCATGGTGGGATGTTTTGAAAGTTCGTGCAGCATATGGTGAATCAGGCAACTTGACTGGTATTGGTGCTTATGAGAGACTTAACTCATACAGTACCTCATCATACTTGGGAAGAACTTCATTTACATCCAACAGTCAGCAAGCAAATGAAAATGTAAAGCCAGAACGTCAGAACGAGTTCGAGATTGGAACCGACCTTTTCTTTCTTAAGAACAGGTTAGGTTTGACGTTTAACTACTATAACAAGAAGGTTAGTGATTTGCTATTATCAAGGCAGATTGCACCAACAACCGGATTTACAAGTAAGCTTGATAACTACGGATCATTAGAAAATACTGGTATTGAGCTATTATTAACAGGTGCTCCGATTAGAACAAATGATTTTTCCTGGGATGCAACAGTAATTTTTAATAGAAACAGGAATAAAGCAACAAATGTTGGAGCTGGGGTAACTGCATTCGCAAATACCTCTTCAGGACCTGTATCATTAATAAATGGCCAGCCAATAGGATTGTATTATGGATCTTATTTTGCGAGAGATGCTCAGGGTAATTTACTTCTTACGCCAGCCGGTCTTCCTCAAACTGAAAGAGGAACTCAGACTGATCCAATTAACCCTACTCCTCAAAGAGATGCCTTGGGTCAACCAACTGGTACTGTTCTACGGAAGGTGATTGGTAATCCTAATCCTGATTGGAATGGTTCATTAGTGAATGAATTTACCTATAAAAAATTAAGTTTCAGAGTACAGCTGGATACAGAACAGGGCGGTGAAAGATGGGCTGCTGACTGGAGAACTGCTCAAGGTGTTGGAGCAGGTAAGGTTGCAGAAGCTGAACATTTAGGTTTAGTCCCACGTGGTTATGTTAATGCAAATTATAATATTGAGGAATGGCGCTCTCAGCCTGGTCACTGGGTAAAATTAAGAGACGTATCATTAAGCTACAGGTTTGGTTCCATTAAATATTTGAAAGATTTGACACTGAGTGTTTCAGGTCGTAACCTGATTTCATGGGATGATTTTGAAGGTGGATACGATCCTGAGGTTAACTCTGGTGGACAAAGCTCCATTGTTAGAGGTATCGATTTCGGTGCAGTTCCGGTTCCAAGGTCATTTAATTTTGGTTTACAGGCTAAATTTTAATTATAAATAAGATGAAAAAGAAATTATATATATCATATTCAATCCTGGCACTTTTGGTTCTGAGCTTTGCCGGATGTGACAAAAATTATTCGGATCCTTCCAGGGCAACCCAGGACAATGTAAATACGAGTACAAAAGGACTAACCGGGGTTGCAGTTTCACTTCAGTCGCGGTATGCGGCAGGACGGGGGAATATCTACAACACAATTACTATGAGTGGCTTCCTTGCAAATGAGCTCGTTTTATTGAATCAAGGAAATACTGCTGAACTACAACTTAGTTTGGGAGGTGCCTCTCTGGATGGTGCAAATACTGTTCTTGGAAATCTTTGGTCCAACAGTAACAAGATTATCTTTGATGCCAATCTTGTTATTACTAACTCAGAAGCCTTTCCGGATAAATCACTTGTAAGCGGTCTGGTAGGTTATGCCACTATTTTTAAGTCGCTTGCTTTGGGTGACATGGCAGCATTTTGGGAGAGGGTTCCTTCAGGAACCGGTGAAAATGTCACCTTCATCACCCGTTCAGAAGCATATACCAAAATCATAGCAGATATTGATCTGGCTTTAGCTGGGATCACACAAAATCCAATAAGTTCAGCGTTTTTGGGTACAATTCCTGCCGGAATTGACATTCCAAATACTCTTCGTGCTCTCAAAGCCAGGTATGCTTTATACAATGGCAACTATGCATTGGCTTTATCTACAGCAAATTCAGTTGATCTTACAAAAAAAGCAGGTTTTCTGCATAATGCCACTGTAAACCAGAATGGTATTTATGTTGCTGTAACTGGCACCAACAATTTGTGGCAGCCTATTAATAATAATTTAGGTCTTCCAACTGGTATAACTCCTGACCCAGCTGATAAGCGCTTGCCTTTTTATTTATCTGAAAACCTTACAATTGCACCAAGATGGCGTATGAATGGTTTTGCAGCAGCTTTGACAACTGAGTGGCCAATTTATCTTCCAGGTGAAATGACTTTAATAAAAGCAGAAGCTTATGCAAGGCAGGCAAGTCCTGATGCCGGGCTTGCGTTGATTGAATTAAACAAGATCATAACTAAAAAACCAGCTGCAGATCCTTATGGAGTAGGTGCTGACCTTTTGCCATTGCTTGGACCGCTAACGCCTGCACAGATTTTAACAGAAGTTTATAAGCAACGCTCTATTGAAATGTTCCTTTCAGGTCAAAGGCTTGAAGACTCGCGCCGATTAGGACGTCCACAAACAGAAAGAAAACGCAATTTTGTTAATTATCCTTTCCGCGAAAGAGATCAAAATCCAAATACACCAGCTGATCCTTCGTTTTAATTAGTTGTATTATCATAAAGGGAGCCTCGCTCCCTTTTTTTATGTCTTTTTTATGAAATTTTATATCACCATCCTGTTATTACTGATCTTTTTTTCAGATTTAAGCGGACAAACTCTTAAAATAATGACTTATAACATTCATGTAGGTCAGGATGCAGCGAATAAAGACCAACTAAAGAATATGGCAGATTTTATAAAGTCATCAAAGGCCGATATTGTAGGGTTGCAGGAGGTTGATAGTGTTTGCAACCGATCCGGAAAAATCGACCAGATGAAATTTTTAGCCGAAAACACCGGTATGCACTATGCTTATGCAAGGCATTTCGCATTTGATGGAGGGTCTTACGGTATCGGAATACTCTCTAAGTATCCACTTTCTGATATTAAAGATCATAGGATTATCTTAACCAGTACTGGTAAGTCTGATACCAGAGCCTTATTAACTGCCAATATTGTTGCCGGTAAAACAAAGATCATGTTTGCCACTATACATATGGACTATCGGGATTCGAATTCAAGACTTTCGCAGTCAGCAGAGTTGGTTAAACTTTTTGGCACTAAGCAATTACCAGTCATTTTAACAGGTGATTTTAATACAGAACCAGGAACAAAAGAGATTGTAAATCTGCAATCTGTCTTTGCAGATACCGGAAAGGACCAAGATTATTCTTATTCTGCCATTAAGCCCAAAAAGAAGATTGATTTTGTAATGGTAAGCAGTAGCCATCTGGCAAAATCTAAAAAGAGTATTGTTTTTCCGGTCTTGTTATCAGACCATCTTCCGGTATTGTCGGTAATTAAATTACGGAATGACGCAGCAAAGAATAGAAACCCTTAGGCGAATGTTATAAAGGGAAATAAGTAATTTGACAAAAAATTTGAAGGCCCACTAAATGGTAGTATTTTTTTTTTTTGCTCAAAGTACGTCCATCTGCTTCGCATATAATTTAACTTTAGGGTCTTTTGGAGACAGATCCGTAATCAAATAGTTAATTTTATTTAAAGAACATACCTTCATCTTTTTAACAGAATTAAGCTTTTCTCCAATACACATAACAGCAATTCTGGCAGAAGACCTGATCATTGCTTTTTTTACCTGTAAAACCTCCCATTCAGAATCAGTGATTCCTTCTTTTAGGTCAATTCCATTTGCTCCGAGAAGACATAAATCCACGCCAATTTCAGAAAGGTCTCCGATAGTTTTTGAACCCAGGTTTACCCTGGCGTTCTTATTGAGTGTACCTCCAATCAAAATCACACTCAAAAGTTTCTTTTCAGAAAGTTCAAGTGCAACTATTGGGCTAATTGTAAAAATGGTCGCCTCCAGAGTGTCAGGAATTAATCGTGCCATTTCAAGCATTGTTGTTCCTCCTCCTGTAAGAACAACCATTCCTTCCGTAATCAGGCTTATTGCCTTCCTGGCTATTTCTCTCTTTGATTCCTGTGCATAAACCTCAATCTCTTTATATTGAAAATGAAAGGATTTAGACAGCGCTCCCCCATGTACTTTAAGAATTTTCCCATTGTCAGTCAGCTCATTCAAATCCCTTCTTACCGTGTCTTCAGAAACCCCCAGTTGCATACTCAGATCGGAAGATAAAACTTTGTTATGTAAATTTAGCTGCTTGATTATATAGGCATGGCGTTCTTTTTTTAACATCCCGCTAACAATAACTTCCTTCATTTTAACAGTATATTTTGTGCCTCATTTAAAGTTATAATATAAACTTTAAATTTTATACTGAGAGAGTCCAAATTCATTAAACGGAAAAAACTTTTGCCTATGGCAAAAGTTTTTCTCAATTAAAAAATTATTTTTTGATTAAAGCAGTTTGATTCCCAAACTAAGGTGGAATAAATTCTGCTTCTGACTATACTTTTCACTCTGGCTGACATTGCTTAGCCCGGCTTCATACCGGAGGTCAAGTGTCAGGTTTCCCAAATCAACACCTGTTCCGGCTTGTAAACCGAGGGTCTGTTTTTTGTAATTTCCAAAATCACTTACACCCTGATATGCAGTAGCGAAGGTGGTGTTTTCATCAATAATGAATGATACTACCGGGCCGGCCATGAAACGAAGATTTAGTTTATTGGGACCAATCTTGGTTCCGAGTAAGAGCGGAAGATCAAGTGTTGTAAATTTCACTTTTCCATTCGCACTGATATCATTACCGCTATTGTCTTCTATCCTGATGAATTCATTTCCTTTACTGCCCAGATATAACTCCGGCTGAAAGTAAATTCCTGCAGCGCCAATTCTTGAAAATATTCCGGCCTGATAACCCATAATACTATTTTCATCAGTAAGGTCATTCTTCGTTTTTAGTGAAGAGTAATTTACGCCGCCCTTAATTCCAAAAGCAAATGATGGCAATTGTGCCATTGCCGTCATGCCGGATATGAACATAAGGCATGAAGCTAGTATGATTTTTTTCATAATATTTAGATTTGTAGTTTAATCTTAACAACGTCAATATTTATTCCAAATTATTGGGCTCATATCATTTAAGCGAATTAGCTTGAAATTTGTCATGATAAACTTTAATTTTGTACAAATTTAAACCATGGCAGAGATCAATATAAGTAATTCGGATTGGGATCGTTTGAAATTAAAAGTAAAGCGTAAGTATAATAATCTTAGTGAAGAGGATCTGGCATACCAGCAAGGCCAGGAAGAGGAACTGATCACCAGACTGATGAGCAGATTAAAGCGCAATCGTGAGTATATTGTATTTACTCTAAAAAAGGGTATGCTGCATCTCGACACTAACCGCTTATAAGCAGATTTCTCCCAATTTCTCTAAATCTTTTTCCCCTAAATAAAAAAGGAAGGATTTTTGTATCTTTAATTATCATAATTATAAGTATGAATAATCCTGTCAATTCTTGGTCCGCAAGGTCAAAATTCAAAAAAGCATTATTACCAGTAGTAGTAATCATTTCAATTTTTTCATTTTCCTTCGTTGAAGATCTTTTTCAGGTATCAAAGAACCTGGACATATTTGCTGCCATTTATAAACAATTGAGCATCAATTATGTAGATGATGTCAACTCTTCAGAGATGATGAAGAATGGCATCGATGCCATGCTCGAAGAATTGGACCCTTATACTGAATATATTCCTGAATCGGATATTGAAGACTATAAATTAAAATATGTCAGTACCCAGTATGGGGGGATTGGAGCTACCATTTCGAACAGGGCAGGAAAGGTTATAGTAGCAGAGCCTTATGCGGGTTTCCCGGCACAAAAAGCAGATATTCGCGCCGGGGATGAATTTCTTGAAATAAATGGTGTTTCCTTAAAAGGAAAGACCAACGAGCAGGTAAGTTCTATGCTTAAGGGTTCAAAAGGCACTCCTGTTAAGCTTCGTATTCAGCGTCCGGGAATGCCAAAGTCAATGGAAATGAATCTTACCCGTGAAGAGATCAGACAAAATAATGTTCCCTATTATGGCATGCTTGCAAATAATGTCGGTTATATCAAACTCGATAAATTTCTTGAAAACTCGGCTCAGGAGGTAAAAGATGCCTTAGCAGAACTTAAGAAAAATAACATTAACGGACTGGTACTGGATCTTCGTTTCAATGGTGGTGGTATCCTTCAGGAAGCGGTTAAAATCGTGAATCTCTTTGTTGATAAAGGAGTTACAGTTGTGATTCAAAAAGGACGGAATCGTGAAAAGTCAATTACTTACAACACATTCAGTACACCACTTGAGCCAAATCTTCCCCTTGTTGTTCTGGTCAATAATCGTTCAGCATCGGCATCAGAGATTGTTGCCGGATCATTGCAGGATCTCGACCGGGCGGTTGTTATCGGTCAGCGCAGCTTTGGGAAGGGTCTTGTACAACAAACATTTAATCTGCCATACAATAGCCTTGTAAAAGTTACCGTAGCCAAATATTATACCCCATCAGGCCGATGCATTCAGGCTCTTGATTACACTCACCGCGATACGGATGGTATGGTTGTAAAGGTTGCCGATTCACTCATTACTGAGTATAAAACCAAATCAGGAAGATCAGTGTATGATGGCAGCGGAATTTTTCCTGATGTTTTTGTAAAGCCAATGAGGTATAGCCTGATAACCCAGACTCTGGCCTCAAGGTACCATATCTTTGATTACGCCACACAATATCGTAACCTGAAAACGAGTATTAGTGATGCCAAAAATTTCAGGCTCAGTGATGCTGAATACAACGATTTTATAGCTTTTCTTTCAAAACGGGACTATAATTATGATACCCGGGTTGAGAAACTATTAAATGAATTGCGTGATGAGGCTGAGAAAGAGAATAAAATCGGTGATCTGAAGCCGGAGTTCGACGCACTTAAAGCAAAAGTATCACATAGTAAGAAAAATGATCTGGTATTGTTCAAAGATGAAATCAGAAAGGTCCTCGAAAGCGAAATAGTATCGAGATATTATTTTGAAAAAGGCAGGCTTGAACAAAATTTCAAATATGATAATGAGCTGAATGAGGCTCAGAAGGTTTTATCTGATAAATCAGTTCTGGCTTCTATCCTGAATGGCGAAGGAACCTATAAATCTATTGGAAAACCGGGAGAGGATTACTCAGCTAACGTAAAGTAGTTTTTTCGAATTACGAATTATCAATTACGGTTATCAATTACAGATTACGAATTGTCTGTTAACAGATAACAGACAACTCTACTGCTTGATAGTCAACCCCATATTATAGAGCATAAATGCCCATTTATCAGCCTGTTCTTCGATGATTTTTGCAGTTGGTTTTCCGGCCCCGTGACCAGCATTGGTTTCAATCCTGATCAGTGCCGGACTCTCTCCTTTATGATATTCCTGTAATCTTGCTGCGAATTTAAATGAATGTGCCGGAACAACACGGTCATCATGATCTGCTGTGGTAATTAATGTGGCAGGATAGGATACGCCAGGTTTCAATGCATGGTAAGGTGAGTATTTTAAAAGATATTCAAACATTTCCTTTGAGTCTTCTGCTGTTCCGTAATCATATGCCCATCCAGCCCCTGCAGTGAATTTATTGTAACGAAGCATATCAAGTACCCCTACGGCTGGCAGGGCAACTTTGAAAAGTTCAGGACGCTGACTCATGACTGCACCGACAAGGAGTCCGCCATTCGATCCGCCAGAGACTGCCAGAAAATCTTTTGAGGTATATTTATTACTGATCAGGTACTCAGCCGCCGATATGAAATCATCAAAAACATTCTGTTTGTTCATTTTAGTTCCGGCCAGGTGCCATTTTTCACCATATTCCCCTCCTCCCCGAAGGTTAGGTACGGCATAGATTCCGCCCTGTTCAAGCAAAATGATGTTCGAAGTACTGAATGCCGGTGTCAGGCTGACGCTGAATCCTCCATAGCCGTAAAGTAAGGTTGGATTCTTTCCATTTAGTTCAATCCCCTTTTTATGAGTAATAATCATGGGGATTTTAGTTCCGTCCTTTGAGGTATAGAAAACTTGTTTTGATATGAAATTTGAGGGGTCAAATTTCACTCCTGATTTTTTGTATTCAACAGACTGCCCGTTTGCGATGATGTATTTGAAGATTGTTGGCGGGTAGATATAAGAAGTGAATGTATAATACAGCTCTTTCTCGGATTTTTTCGCGTAAAAGCCGCTTGCTGATCCAACACCAGGGAGGGTAACTGTACGCTCAAGATTTCCATCCATGTCATATTGCATGACTATTGAAGTAGCATCTTTCAGGTAATTGGCAAATATTTTTCCACCTGCGGTGCTGATACTGAGTACATTATCGGTTTCAGGTATCAGATCCTTCCAGTTTTCAGGAGCCGGATTGGATGCATCAACTGTGACCACTTTATAATTTGGTGCATTAAGATTGGTGAAAATATAGAGCTTGCTGCCCTGATTGTCAATAATGCTATGATCGCCTTTAAAATTGTTTACAACATTAACGATCGGGCTTCCGGGTTTTGAAAGGTCCTGAAAATATAATTCATTTCCCGTGGTTGATTCAGCAGCAGTAATAACCAGAAATCGCTCATCTTCAGTAAGGCCAGCGCCAATGTATCTTCTTGGAGTTTGCTCACCGCCGAATATAAGCCTGTCCTCTTTTTGCGAACTTCCGGTACTATGAAAGTATAATTTATGAAACTGCGTTAATCCTGAAAGCTGGCTTCCTTCTTTCGGTTTGTCATAACTGCTGTAATAGAAACCTTCATTCCCTTTCCAGGCAAGACCTGAAAATTTAACATCAATCAGGGTATCTCCAATAATTGTATGATCATTAGTGTTGAGAATAATTACTTTTCTCCAGTCTGAACCCCCTTCCGAAATCTGGTAGGCCGCCATACTCCCATCTTTTGTGAATTCTATCCCGGCCAGCGAAGTAGTAGCATCTTTTGAGAAGTTGTTTGGGTCCAGAAATACTTCAGGCTTAGTCTTATCCTTCTGTCTGTAAAGCACATACTGGTTTTGCAGCCCATCGTTTTTATAGAAATAAGTATAGTCACCCTCTTTAAAAGGGGCGGTATATTTTTCATAATTCCAGAGTGTTTCAAGTCGGCTTTTAATGGCCGGCCTGAATGGAATCCGGTTTAGATAATTCTGCGTTACCTTATTTTCTGCTTCTACCCAGGCTTTGGTTTCTGCCGAACGATCGTCTTCAAGCCATCGGTAAGGGTCATTTATAGTGTTGCCAAAATAGGTATCTGCAATATCGATTTTATTAGTTTTAGGATAGGCCATTTTATTGGTATTTGGGCTTGTATGCTGTGCAATTCCGCAAAGGGGGTCAATCAGCAGTGCGGCTGCCATGATCAATTGAACAGGTTTCATAGTTATTGGTTGGTTATGAATTCAAAAATACAAGAAGCTTGGTAATTTATAGTCACTTACCCGTCAATTGTTTTCTCAATAAGGGATGTAAGCCAGATTTCAGAGAATAAAAATTATGTACTTTTGAAATTATGTCAGCCAGCAAAATATATTTCGCCTCCGACTTTCATTTTGGGGTTCCCGATCATTCTTTGAGCCGTGTACGTGAAGATCTTGTCGTTAGCTGGCTTGAAGAAATTCGTGCTGATGCCGCTGAGATCTATCTGATCGGCGATATATTTGATTTCTGGTTCGAGTATGCAGCAGTGATTCCAAAAGGCTTTATCCGTTTTCAGGGAAAGCTTGCCGAACTCGCTGATTCAGGTATCAAGATCACCTTGTTTAAGGGCAATCATGATATGTGGATGTTCGATTATTTTGTAAAAGAGCTAGGGATTCAGATCATTTCTGATGAACTGGTTCTGGAGCGAAACGGGAAGAAGTTCTATTTGCATCATGGCGACGGACTTGGTCCGGGGGATTCTAAATACAAAATCCTCAAGAAGGTTTTCAGAAGCGGGTTTTGTCAATGGCTTTTTGCGCGTATCCACCCAAATCTGGGTGTAGGAATTGCGAGAAAATGGTCCATGCATAGTCGATTGCAGAATAATCAGAAAGAAGAGTTTACCGATCTTGATAGAGAATGGCTTGTTTCTTATTCCAAAGATATATTACTTAAGGAACATTATGATTTTCTGATATTCGGGCACAGGCATTTACCACTTGATGTTCAATTGGGGGATTGCCATTATATCAACCTGGGTGAATGGATCAACTTTAATTCTTATGCTGTTTTTGACGGGGAGAATCTGGAGCTTCGCTACTTTAAAAAACGCGAAGACTAGTATCAGTAAAGCAATTCGCTTATTATCCCTCTTCTAGCGTCAGATTAAAATTTAATTAGCATGAAATAGCCACTTATTTGCTATAAAGGATTTATTTAAGTTTATAATACAAGTAAAGTCTCCTCATTTCAGAAAAATATCGAATTTAACACTTTCACTGACATAAAATCTGAAGTATTTTCACCTAAAGCAACAGGACTGTTCATAAGCTTTGGCCTAAGCACAAAATCTCCGTTAACGTTTTTTT
>CAZGCG010000021.1:0-19542 GCA_964524205.1 uncultured Sphingobacterium sp.
TCTGGATGAGGACCTGATAAAGGCTTTTTCAGTTCAGAACCTATTGAATAAGCGTATGGGTACTTTGTCGGGTGGAACTATACAAAAAGTTAGTGCAGCACTCGCCTTTTTGTTCAATCCTTCGGTACTTATTCTTGATGAACCAACTGCAGGTCTTGATCCGGTAGCATCAGAACTTTTTAAAGAAAAGATCCTGGCTGAAAAGGATAAAGGAAAACTGGTACTAATCACTTCTCACATTCTGAGTGATCTGGATGATCTGGTAACAAGGGTCATCTATATGCAAGATGGGAAGCTTATTTTTCATAAGAGCATTGAAGAATTAAGGCAGGATACCGGAGAGGAAAGATTAGTTAAGTCAATTGCACAAGTAATGATTAGTAATTATGAATAAGATTATAAAATATGTAATTACAGATATTCTGCGTAATAAAATCGTGCTTATCTATACCGTTTTTTTACTTGCTGCATCATTCAGTGTATTCAGTCTGGAAGATAATAGCAGTAAAGGCCTGTTGAGTTTATTAAATATAATTTTGATCGTTGTACCATTGGTTAGCATCATATTTTCGACCATTTATATGTATAATTCCGCAGAGTTTATAGAACTTCTGGTGAGTCAGCCTTTGAAAAGAAATACAATCTGGCTCAGTTTATTTGCCGGCTTAGCTTCTTCACTCTCAATTGCATTTTTAATAGGTGCAGGTATCCCGGTCTTGATTTATCAGGCCAATTTAGTCGGATTCACTATGATTTTAACCGGGGTGTTACTCAGTGTTATTTTTGCGGCTATCGCATTTCTGGCTACTGTTCAAACCCGTGATAAGGCCAAAGGAATCGGGGCAGCTATCATGCTGTGGTTATACTTTTCGCTTTTATTCGACGGATTGGTATTATTTATCTTATTTCAATTTGCGGATTATCCGATGGAAAATGCAATGATAGGTTTAAGTGCGTTAAATCCAATTGATCTGAGCCGTATTTTGATTTTACTCCAACTGGATGTTTCGGCGATGATGGGATATACAGGTGCGGTGTTCAAAGACTTTTTCGGAGCAAGTAATGGCCTCATATTTTCATTTTTTGTGCTCCTATCCTGGATTGTAATTCCAGTTTGGTACTCCACTCTTAAATTTAATTCTAAAGATCTGTAATATGAAAAGACATGAAGCACTTATTCCATTATCAAGAGACCATCATGGGACATTGATACTTGCGAGATTATTGCGTTCAGATGCCCCTCCTTACAAGGGACTTCCACATGATGCAGAAGGAAAAGCAGAATATGCACTGAAACATTATCGGGAAGAACTGTTAGGGCATTTTGAACAGGAAGAGAAAATGATACCTGTGGTTATGGGTATAAATCCTACACTTGATAGTTTACTCGCTTGTATGAAAACCGAGCATCAGGAATTGCATTCCCTGTTTAATTCTATAAACCCGGATCAGGAGCTTTCTACTCAGCTTGATGTAATCGGAAGGGCTCTCGAAAGCCATGTCCGTAAGGAAGACAGAGTGATATTTCCGCTGATACAGGAATCCTGTACAGAGGAGGTCTTAAGTAAACTTGCTGATATTATTGCTGAAGAATAAATTGAAAAAGGATATTGAAAACAGATCTGATATTGAACTTATGGTTGATGCTTTCTACAAAAAAGTATTAGCCGATAAAAAACTTGGGTTTATTTTTCAGGATGTTGCTAAGGTTAACTGGTCGACACATATTCCACTCTTATATGATTTCTGGGAAAATGTAATTTTCTTTACCGGATCTTATGAAGGTAACCCGGTAAATTTGCATAAGCATTTACACGCTATTGAACCGCTTAGTAAAACTCATTTTGACCGATGGAATAAGCTTTTCATTTTAACTGTAGATCAATTTTTTGAAGGTTCAAAGGCTGAACTTGCTAAGGAGAGAGCTATTAGTATCTCCGGGATTATAAGAGATAAGGTTTTTGAATATCAGAAAACAGCCAAAAATATTAGAACCAGGGTGCCCGGAAATAATAGTAAAAAGAACCAGAGTCGATCACAGGCTTGATTGGATTAAGAAAGGGGATTACTGAAAAGTAATCCCCTTGACAGTTGTAAACACTTTTTCTTTGGTTTATTTAGCTGCAGGTGGTAATAATACACCATCAATTACATGGACGATGCCATTAGAGGCAGGTACTGAAGCAATAATGTTAGCTCCGTTAACTGTCACTTTCCCATCTTTAACACCAATGGTAACATCATTCCCATTTACCTGGCCTATTACTTGACCATCGCTTAAGTTCTCTGTTTTAAATACTCCAACAGTAACATGGTACTGCAGGATGTTAGTCAGGTCATCAATACTTTCGGGTTTTAAAAGACCATCGACGGTTCCTGCCGGCAATTTATCGAAAGCTGCATTCGTAGGAGCGAATACGGTAAAGGGGCCTGCATTACTTAATGCATCTACAAGTTTTGCAGCTTTGATGGCTGCCACTAAAGTAGTATGGTCTTTACTACCGATGGCAACCTGAACAACGTTTTTTTGTGACATGTCATCCTGAACACCCGACTGTCCGACAGCCTGACTTTCCTCACTGGTTTGTGTGCTGGTACTTTGTTCTGTTCCGCTATTGCAGCTCAGCAATACGCATACACCGATCATAGATGTAGCTAATAAGATCTTTCTCATAATTTTTAATTTAGTTTTCTTACATCCAATTTATTGAGAATTATCTCTTTATACTATGACTTTAGTCATATTTAAATGATTTTTTAGTCACATTTTTATGAGATTAAATATCTGTAAATCAGATAGATATATGGCGTGTTTTATAATTGAACAAGTATAAATTAATGAAGGGCCAATAGGATTTTGAAAACTTAAAACAAGAAGAGTTTTTTCAGATTGCATAAAAAAACCGGCCCTGAATTCAGAACCGGCTGATTGTTTGGTCGCTTAGACCGTCTGCTCAACAACAGGATTTAAATGCTGTAATTTTTCTTCAATTTCCAGGAGTTCATTCATCATCTTTTTCCTGTAAATCTCTGTTTGGTCGTTAATTTTGGGGATCAGTTGTTTGTAGTATTCGATTCCGTTTTCAAGCTGTTCTTTAAATTTTATAAAGTACTTTGCTTTTTTATCGTTCATTTCCTGAAGCTGTTTGCTTATATCTTTTTTGAGGTATTCCACATAAAGATTGAGCTCATTAACAAAAAGATTCGGACGATTGGGGTCATTCAGTAAGTTGAGTTTACCGTAAATATGGCTTACCATCTCATCTAATGAGAATTTACCACTGAAATAGGCAATATTTGGCCCCGGACAAATGACAGTAGCCCGACTCTCTTTGGGTTTAAGAATATTGTTTTTTAAGTATGCCGGTGCTGCAAGTCCTTCGCAAAGGCATAATTTTTCAGTAATCTCTTCGAATTTTGTCTGGAATTCCTCTGCTTGAAGGCCTTCTGCCTGCAGTTGCTTGATTTTAAGATTCTGATATTCTCTGGAGGCAGTACAGATCGGCTGCTCAGTAAATTCAGTATTTGACGACAGGAATTTTTTAACACAAGGACTTCCTGGCCTTCCTTTAGCAATGCGTTCAAGGCGCTGTTTCTCGGCAGTGCTTTTTCTGAAATTGTTAAAGGGTATTCCAAGAGGGGATGAGCCACTGATATAAAAATCATCATGTGTAGCTGTAGAAAGTAGTTCAAGTGTTTCGGTATCCACATTCGTTGCTTCAGGTACCAATAAAAAGGGGCTTCCCCATCCTGTGGCATCAAGCTGATAATGATTCATTAGAAAATCGTTTTCATCTGAAGTTCCGATACCGCCCTGAACACTGATCTTTAATTTAGGAACGCTTGATAGGTGAATTCCTTTTTCTTCTATTGCCCTGCTGTAAATCTGATATAATTCATCAATCATTTCATGCTTTTTGGTCTTGAATTCTTCCAAAATCGGACCCAAAAGATATCCTTCAGTCGCGAAGGCATGCCCACCGCAGTTCAGACCTGATTCAATGCGAAATTCTGAAACCCAGAGACCTTTTTTAGCTAAAAATTTTGCCTGTATCAATGCCGACCTGAAATCACTTACCTTAAGGATGATACTTTTCCTGAAATTGCTGAACTGATCAGGTAAGAATTCTGCAAAATTTTCGAGGTAACTGTACAAACGTGGATTCATTCCTGCTGACAGTACTACGGGCGTATTTAATTCACTCTGTGCAAATCCCTTCAGTGCTGATAATGCATCCGAAATCTGCTCACCGGTAGTATTTGGGTTCATGCGGTCGACCTTTGCCATAATATTGACCTGAATTTCTCCCTTTTCAATTTCATTGCGCAATTCAGTCTGCAAGGCAATGCGCTTTACTGAATCCTGCTCATTGAGCATTTGATTATATTTTATTTTCAGCGGAGAACTTTCGGGCAGTAGATTAAAATACCTTGTGATGTCAGTACCCTCTGCAAATTCTTCATGGCGTAGTGTTTCAAATTGTTTATCAACTATCTTTTTAACAAGATTGAGGTATGCCGTGATTCTTTTACTACGGAAATCAGTTTCCTTAGGATCTATAGGAACAAATTCTTCATTGTTTTTTTCAGTGTATAATTGACGCATTCGCTCAATTAAAATATCATCTACAATCGACACCACCGAGCTGATACCATAACGGGCTACTTTTATTGGTGTGTCTACTGAATAGGCCAGGCCAAGTACAGGAATATGAAATGTATGACTCATGAAAAGAATTAAATAGGGTTAATCCACGAGTACAAATAAGGGCATTATAGAAGTCTTAAAATATGACAGAGGTCACATATTAATGTAATTACAATGGGATTTTAAGGTATAAATTAGGGGAATGTCCTGGATCAGTATATTGAAGGCATTATTCCTATTCCATTTCAAGTTTCCTGATCAGTTCAGCACTCTGGGCTCTTCCCTGATCAAGCCTTCCGGCAAAGAATGTTTTCACCTGGTCAAAGTGCTGTTTATAGCCTTCCATATCACCGTAAACAATGAGTGAGGTCCATTCCCTGACCGCTGAATGGAATTCCAGATCATCGCCGCGAATGGTTTTGTCAAACAAGGCCGTATTGATCGATTCTTCAAGTAATTCTTCATTCTTGAAAAGGTATTCAGCGATGCCCAATCTCAATCTGAACGGGGGAGTCTGACAAATCAGGTTATCATAAGGGTTAATACCAAGATGGTACCAGGCATCTACCATACTAAGCAAACTAAGGTGAGAATTTGGCTTCCGGCTTTCCGATCCCGCGGACAAAGAGAATTCCTGCATCACCTTTTCATCCAGCATGACCGGTTTATGATCCTTGCCGAAAATAAAGTCTCTTGCCTGGTATAATCTCTTGCGGAAAGCGGCTTCCTCTTCTTTAATCATCAGCTTAAATAACTCTGATTCAGAGATAGCATAACGTTTGATCTGATGTTTTGCATACGGATTCAAAATTGCGAGTCCTCCATAAATATGAGCCTTATAACTAAAGATTCTAAGCGTAATCAAAATCTTAACGTTGTCAATACCACCCAGATATGAAGCGTTTTCCCAGGGGAAGAAACCTGCTTCTTTCCAGGCTGTGCCCATGCTCTCGAAACCCATATGAGTCACTGCCTGAGTATCTGCAACAATTTTATCATGCTCATGAAAATCTGCTATTTCTACGAGCACCGAACCCAATGTCGACAGTAGATCTGTCATACGCTGATATGCTTCTTTGGTAGTTCTGTGCGGGATAACAATCATTTTTTGACCCTTAGGATCAAATCCGGGACCATGCAGGGAGTGACAGGTTATGATATGAGCATCCTTTGGAAGATATTTTTCAAAAGCCTCTATTTCAGGATGTTTAACGGAGGTTTGTCCGGCTACAATTGCGCCATACTTGGTGTAGGAGCCATATAAACTCAGAACTTCAGCAATTCGTTCAGCTTCAACAGAATAAATGATTACATCAGAAATTCTTGATACAGCTTTGCCGTCATCCATTACTTCAATCCCATACGGGCTAAGCTCAGTTTCAAGTATTTCTCTACGATTAGGCAGGTCGCATCCATAAACCCTGTATCCGGCTTTAGCAAAAGATTTTGCGTAGATACAGCCCATGTCACCGAGGCCTATGATTCCTATATTCATGTTTAAGGGATGATGTATTTGTGGATAAATTTATCCGGTTTTAATTTTAATCAAAAACAATAAAATTCATGCTGCTGAAATATATTCGCAAGCCATGATACCTTTTAATAGGTAAATATTATCGTCAATATTACATATTTTTCTCATATTTAATTAGGCCATAAACATCCGGCTGAATAAATTAATATCAATATGCCAGATTATATTTTATCACTCGATCAGGGTACAACAAGTTCCAGAGCTATTATATTTAACCATAAAGGCAGTATCATTGCGGTTTCACAAAAGGAATTTGAGCAAATCTATCCCAGACCAGGATGGGTGGAGCATGATCCGGTAGAGATCTGGTCTACACAGGTTTCGGTTGCTACTGAAGCTATGGTTAAAGCAGGATTGAATCCCAGGGATATCCATGCAATTGGAATTACAAACCAAAGGGAAACGACCATCGTTTGGGATAAAGAAACCGGGCTTCCGGTTTATAATGCAATTGTCTGGCAGGACAGGAGAACTTCAGATTATTGTGATTCAATCCGGAAGGAACATGGTGAAAGAATCCAGAAAAAGACTGGTCTGATCATTGATTCTTATTTTTCTGCAACCAAAGTGAGGTGGATTCTTGAGAATGTAAGTGGAGCAAGAGAAAAAGCTGAGCAGGGGAAACTCCTTTTTGGTACTGTGGATAGCTGGCTGATCTGGAAATTGTCGGGAGGTAAATCTCATGTAACGGATGTAAGTAATGCCTCCCGGACCATGCTTTTTGACATCAATACCCTTGAATGGGATAAGGAATTACTCAAAATATTTGATATTCCTGAGGCCATGTTGCCTGAGGTCAGATCTTCAAGTGAGGTATTCTGCGAAACTGCAGGAGATATCCTTGCTTCTAAAATCCCTATTGCCGGAATTGCTGGTGATCAGCAGGCAGCGCTTTTTGGCCAGATGTGTACAAAAGTTGGCATGGTAAAAAATACTTATGGTACCGGATGTTTTATGCTGATGAACATAGGTAAAAAGCCAAGAATATCCTCAAATAATCTGCTGACAACAATCGCCTGGAAAATAAACGGAGAAGTGACTTATGCTCTTGAAGGAGGGATTTTTATTGGTGGAGCGGTGGTTCAATGGCTGAGAGATGAGCTGGGTCTGATCAAAAGCTCAGCTGAAGTGGAAGAACTGGCTGCAAAAGTAGAAGATACCGGTGGTGTTTATATGGTTCCGGCTTTTGCCGGATTGGGAGCACCGCATTGGGACCAGCATGCAAGAGGAACAATTACAGGGATTACCCGGGGGACAAATTCAGGGCATTTTGCACGAGCGGCCCTTGAAAGTATTGCTTTTCAAACAATGGATGTATTGAAGGCAATGGAAGCGGATGCAGGTACTCCAATCAGTGAATTGCGTGTAGATGGTGGTGCCACAGCCAATAATTTATTAATGCAGTTTCAGGCTGATATTATGAAATGCAGGGTGATCAGGCCAAAGGTTACCGAGGTGACTGCCCTTGGGGCAGCCTATCTTGCCGGACTAGCAACTGGTTTTTGGGGGAGTGTTGAAGAAATTGCAGAACAATGGCAGGTTGAACGGAATTTCGAACCGGAGGATCTCGAAAATTATGATGATCTTGTTAATGGATGGAACCGGGCTGTTAGAGCCGCAAAAGCTAATGTAAACCTTTAAAAAATAAATTTTCGGATATGGCACCTTTTACAGCCGAGTTTTTAGGAACAGCACTATTGATTTTACTGGGCAATGGAGTTGTTGCCAACGTTGTTTTAACCGGAACCAAAGGGAATGGCGGGGGATGGATAGTAATCACTACAGCCTGGGCACTGGCAGTTTTTGTTGGGGTAGTTGTTTCGGCTCCCTACAGCGGTGCACATCTTAATCCTGCGGTAACGTTCGCACTTGCAATCAGCGGGAAGTTTGACTGGGCACAGGTCCCGGCTTACATGCTGGCTCAAATGCTTGGGGCGATGCTTGGCTCTTCACTGGTTTGGCTGAAGTACAAAGATCATTTTGCCGCAACTGAAGACAAAGGATTAAAGCTAGCTGCGTTTTGCACCGGACCTGCTATAAGAAATACCTTTTCAAATCTTACCAGTGAAATTATTGGGTCCTTTGTTTTATTGTTCGTGATATTCTATTTCACAAATGCAGAAATAGCTGACACTAAAACTCCTGTTGGTTTGGGTTCATTAGGCGCTATTCCGGTCATGTTCCTGGTTTGGGCCATAGGGCTATCTCTTGGTGGCACAACCGGATATGCTATTAACCCTGTACGCGATCTCGGTCCGAGGATTATGCATGCTATACTTCCGGTAGCCGGGAAAGGAAACTGCGACTGGTCGTATTCATGGATACCGGTTCTGGGGCCTATGATCGGAGCTGGTCTGGCTGCTCTTCTATATCTTGCACTGAATTGACTATTTTAAATATTTGCATGCGAATTTATGAGTCTTTTTTAAGCCGACAATAAGTGTCATACAAGTCATTTTGGTAAACAAAACGTGCCAATCTAGTCTATCCCTAAAGCCACTGTTTTTATCAGCAGATCTACTATGCCATCATACTAATGGATATCAAGGAAAAAAAGCTGGGACCCTATCTTTTCGGCATTGCCAGGGGGCTTTATTTTATCTTTAGGGGATCACGAAGCGTAAATTCATATCCTTTTGGAGGCCATGGGCCAATACTCTGTCCGACTGGTCGTGGATTTTTCGGACGGATACTCTCAAATCCATTTGCAGAATATTTAATATTCAAAAATGGTGTCTTTTTTAGTTTTCCTTCTGCAAGTGATCGAATTCCCACGTCTATAATTCCGCTGGTCAGTAAAGTTCGTTCTATAGCTGCTGTTGGCTTACCAGTCACTATGAATTTTTGAATATTAAGTGTCAGATAACTGAAATGAGAATAGGCCGGAGCAGAGCTAAGTACAAATTCCGTGGCTACGGTTTTGCCCCCTGCATTGGCAGCATAAGCCCAGCCAGACTTAACATACTCACTTAACAATAAAATTGAGCCCTTACTTCCGTCACTGTATTGCACTATTACAGCATATGGCATTTTAACTAAATCGCGCATTGAACCAGAAGCTTTATTTCTAATTTTATTGCAGGCAGTATCCACCAATTTCTGAGAGATTTTTCCGGAATCAATTGCCGCCCATACATCATCTCCCCCCAAGCCCAGGATACTTGCAACACCTGTTTCCCCACCAGCCCGGCGCTCAAGCATGCACTGAAGAATTTCTGCAACATGGAAACCATAAGATTCCAGCGAACCGTATCCTATCGCGACAGCTTCGGTGATTTTAGTCCCAATTGGATGTTCAAGATCAGGATCGCGCCAACAGTATGGGAGTGAAGAGCCGGCCATCATTGGGACATTTAATTCTTTAGACCTATCATAAATCCACTTACTATCCAACCAACTATAGGCCAAAGCCTTGTCTGTATAAACCGGAACCGACTTTTTGGAGGCATCAAACACTCTGAAAATCTGTTCTAAATAATTCATTCGTGGATACATTTTTACTCCAAGCCGATTATTCTGGTATTCACCATGCTCACCAATGTAAATAACAGCATCCACAGCCAATTTATCGCCTCCAAGTGTTAAGGCCTCTGCGATTGTTGGATAGATTTTTGCCCCATTCATTTCTGCAACACGAACACCAATATCGGTGGCATCATCATGGCCTACCCATTCATTGTCATCAATTTGGTCGATCCATACTGACACAATCTTTACTTGGGGAGTTACCATACCTTCATCTGTTGGTATACCGAGGAAAAGTTTAGTCCCAATTACGTCAGCGTGAGAAATTTTAAAATAGATATTTGCAATAAAAGCGACCGTTTTCATTCCGGTCTGTCCACCTGAAATTATTTGAGCAGTTTCGCTTGTGATTGATGGGATCCCATCCTCTCCTAAAACGAATCCGGGAATAATAGTTAAACCAGCAGCAGTGAGCATTGATTGTTTAATAAAGTCTCTGCGGGTATTATTTCTTTTTGATTTCATTTTGAGTTTCTTTAACGTAACTATATATGTTTATACCCTTTTTAATTATAAGAGATGGGTAAAAAAATCTCAATTATCAACTCAGCTGTTTCAGTATTCACTCTCTATTCCTGCCAAATAAATTCAGGTTTTAACTAGCAATAAATTCATTTTCGTTATTTATTTTTTCTGATTTCATTTCTTTATCCCTGGTTGGCGACATTAAATTTAATGGTATATAAAGCTGATTTTTAAATTTTGAACCATTCTATTCCATGATCAAATTTTTTTAACACATCATGGAATATTGAACAACTAAAATTTGGCTACAATTCAGGTTTTTTATCGCCCCTCAGTGACTTGCCGGATCACTCGCAGCCAGTTCAAACCCATAATCTTGTTTATTCGTTGCTTTGAATAGCCAAACCGCTGCATCGCTTTAGCCATTTCCGGATAATCGCTTGCATCTTTCATAGGCGGCGGAGGAGCCATACCACCATCGAAATCTGAGCCAAGCGCGACATGGTCTTCACCAACCAGGCGTACTCCATAATCAATTGCCTTTACAAACTCATCTGTATTCCATCCATCAGGAGCTTTTGAAGTAGAAACAAATGGAAGAGACTTTGCAACCTCCAGATCCACTTGCTCAATAGTCATCGAAGCACTTGTCATCGGAACTGCTGTTGAGGGCACTATTTTGAGCGATGATTCCCCATTCTTTTTCGGTTGCATGGGCCTGTTAAAGCCAGAACCAAATTGAAGTCCAATCACTCCCCCTTTAGCTGCAAGAGCTTTGGCGCCTTCATCACTGATACATCTTGGTTGATTTACGTAACCTCTGAAACCACCATGTGTATAAAGTACTGGGTGTCGGCTGGTGGCTATTGCTTGCAGAATTGCATCGTCAGAAGCGTGAGCTACATTGATAAGCATCCCTAAGCGGTTCATTTCTGCAATAACCTCCTTCCCATGAGGACTCAATCCACCCCACTTACTGATATCGCAGCAGGAATCAATAAAAGTATTAGTAGCATTATGTGCTGTAAGCTGCAAGGATCGCAAACCTAAGCGATACAAAGCCCGCAGCAAATTGAGATCTCCGTCCAGATCAAAACTCCCTTCAAGGTCCAGAAAAGCCGCCATCTTGCCACGACGATTAATTTGCTCAATTTCAGATGCAGTCCGCGCAAGCTCTATAATATTATTGTTCTTTTCTATTTGGTCTAATGCCAGTTCTATTATCCGGAAAGTGTTTTTTGTTTCGTATCGTCCCGGATAATACTCCTCGGGAGTATACACAGAGAAGAACATAGCATTAATTCCTCCTTCGCGTGCACGTTGCAGATCGATATGGCCATCCGAATAACGCTGGCCAATGTCAAGTTTCTCTAAAAGCTGTCGTGACATTACATGTATGTGACCGTCCATTACAAAATCTTTACGGAAGAGGGGAGAATCCTCCGGACTGGGTTTGGATGAACTTGATAAAACCTGCTTGGCCATAGCGGTATTTGCTAATACAGATTGAACACTCCCTGCTATTGGCAGTAGTGCTAAACTCTTAAGGATGTCTCTTCTTTTCATTTTTAGTTATTATGGTTAATAACCTGGGTTTTCAAGGTATGGTTTTAAATTACAGATTCCTGGCAAATGCCGGTGTTTGAAACAAAAATTTTGTAAAGTTTTTTAAATTATTTTCGCTTGTTTAGGCAATGCTTTCTTGTTCTTTTATCTTTCGCGTATTAGACTATTCAATATTTGATAATCGAAGACAGATTCACCGGTTACCCGACAAATTACAATAAGTTTTGTTTTCAAATCGATTTTCAAATAAATTTCACCTCCCAAAAAAAATATTGTTTTTATTCTACCAGAAAGAATATATAATTTATGTTAGAGCTTATATGGGTTGTGTTTCAGCTGTTTTTCTGCTTTTGTTGAGATTCACAATAAATTTATATTTTGAATCCTTCAAAATTCCTGGATAAACCATCTGAATTTTAAACGGTACTTTCAAGGTTCAATCTTCATTTTAATATTCAAAAGACTATTTTTGCTATATGACTGATAAAGGCGCATTATTACATGCTATTATTGAAAATGCGATTGATGGAATCATTACAATCGATCAGCGTGGATTAATTGAGTCAATAAACCCTGCTGCCTGTGCCTTATTTGGCTATACAATTGAAGAGGTTACCGGCAGGAATGTTTCTATGCTGATGCCTCAGCCTGATAGAAGTCAGCATGATGAATACATTGCACGTTATCAGCGGACGGGTACTCCCCATATCATTGGTATGGGGCGTGATGTAAAAGGCCTGAAGAAGGATGGTACTTTATTTCCTTTTCGGCTGGCAGTAAGTGAGGTAAAGTATTCAGGTAGAACAATTTATACCGGGTTTATTCATGACCTCAGCAGAGAAAAAGAAGCTGAGGATCAGATATTACATTATGCTTCACAACTCGAAAAATTAGTTGAAGATCGTACAAATTCGCTCCAGAAGTCTGTTACAGAGCTTCAGATGGCCAAAGAAACGGTAAGTAAATCTCTCGAAAAGGAAAAGGAACTCAATCAATTGAAAAGTCGCTTTGTATCGATGGCATCTCATGAATTTCGAACGCCACTTAGTTCCATACAATTGTCTGCATCATTGATTGAAAAGTATAAACTTCAGGATGATGGAGCCAATATTTCAAAGCATGTAAGTAAGATCAAAAATTCAGTCGGTAATTTAACAACCATTCTGGATGATTTTCTGTCTCTTGAACGTCTGGAGGCAGGTAAAATTGAAACAGCTTTTTCGAAATTTGATATTGTCAAACTCTCTGAAGAGATTACTGAGGAGATGCAAATGATGGCTAAAAAGGATCAGAATATCATTTATCAGCATACCGGGCTGCATAGCACAGTGTTGCTGGATCAGAATTTGCTTCGGAACTGTATCATCAATTTAATTTCTAATGCCATCAAATATTCGGGTGAGAACACTTTCATTGAATTCAATACTGAACTTTCGGAAAAGGAATGTATTGTTACAGTCAGAGACAATGGGATTGGCATACCTGAAGCAGATCACAAGCATTTATTTGAACCGTTTTTCAGGGCCAATAATACCGGAAATATTCCAGGTACAGGTCTTGGGCTCAATATTATCATGCGTTATGTTAATTTAATGGGTGGAAAGGTTAATTTTACAAGTCTGCCTAAACAGAAAACAATTTTTACCCTAAATTTCCCCCAGTAAAATTCTATGAAGAAGAAGAAAATTCTAATAATCGAAGATAACGAGGATATCAGGGATAGTTCTGTTGAAATTCTGCAACTTGCCGGTTATGAAGTTTTGGAAGCAGATAATGGTAAAATAGGAGTGGAGCTGGCGCAGCAGCATATTCCGGATATGATACTCTGTGATATAATGATGCCTGAACTGGATGGTTATGGTGTCTTGTATCTCTTGTCAAAGAATAGGGAAACTTCCAATATTCCCTTTATTTTCCTGACCGCAAAGGCTGAAAGGGCTGATATGAGGAAAGGTATGGACATGGGTGCCGATGATTATCTGACCAAACCTTTTGATGATATGGAATTACTGAATACCATTGAGTCGCGCTTTCAGAAAAAGGAAAAAATAGAAGCTTTTTATAGTAAATCTTTCGAAAGTCTTCAGCTGCTGACAAACCAGAACCAGGGTCAGGGTCTTGATGAATTGAAGAAAATTATTGCCGACCGTAAGGTTAAGCAGGTCAGAAAAAAGCAGATCATTTATTATGAGAGTGATGCTATCACAGGCATTTATTTAATACTCAGCGGTAGGGTGAAGGCTGTTAAATTAAGCGAAGATGGAAGAGAATTGGTTACAGGAATGTATGGACCGGATGAATATCTGGGGATACAAGCTATGCTTTCGGGAGATCATTATAATGAAACTACTGAAGCTGTAGATGATACTACCATCTGTCTTCTTCCCAAGGATACCGTAAAGCAGCTTCTTGATACCTATACAGATATTGGCCAGAAATTTATAAAGGTGCTCTCCAGCAACCTGATTGAGAAGGAGGAACAATTACTTCAGCTCGCCTATCATTCAGTAAGGAAACGAATGGCCGAAATCCTGATCCGACTGGCAAAGCAGCAAAACCCTTCCGAAAATTCTGAAGCCCAGATCCGCATCTCAAGAGAGGATCTTGCATCAATGGCAGGCATGGCTACAGAAACAGTTAGCAGAACCCTGAGCGATTTTAAGGATGAAGGAATCATCGAAAAGAAAGGTAGTGTGATTGATATCATCGATTTTTCCAAACTCCATAAAATGAAAAACTGATAAAGATCATTTTTCTTTATGACATCACTCATTACGAAACCTTATTCCTAAAAGTACTTTTGGAATAAATGTTTTATTAATGAAAGTTGTTGCCTATAGTGTCAGAGAGTTTGAGAAGGAATTTGTAGCCCGTGCAAATCAAAAACAACACGATATTACACTTATTTCTAATTCCCTAAGCCTTGAAACTGCGGTTTATGCACAAGGAAAAGAGGCTGTTGTGGTATCAACTCAGGATGATCTTTCTGAGGAGGTAATCGATAAACTGGCAGATCTGGGCATTAAATACATTACCACGCGTTCTGTTTCGACCGATCATATTGACCGGATAGCTGCCGGTAAAAGAAATATCAAACTGGCGAATGTGCCATCTTATTCCCCCGCGGCTGTATCAGAATACACTCTGATGCTTGCTCTTTCTTTAGGCCGAAGGATCATCTCCACAGTGAATAGTAGCCGTGAATTTGATTTCAGAATTGATCAGCATATAGGTTTTAATTTTAAAGGGAAAACTATAGGAATTGTTGGCCTTGGAGCAATTGGAAAAGCAACTGCTATGGTTTTCAGAAGCCTTGGCTGTAAAATCCTTGGTCATGATACTAGTCCGGTTCCGGACCTGGATGGTATAGAGGAAGTTAGTTTTGAGCAGCTTTTGGAAGAGTCAGATATTATTTCCCTTCATATTCCTTTAACTCCTGAAACAAAGCATATCATTAACATGCACAGTATTTCCAAAATGAAGAATGGAGTAATGCTGATTAACACAAGCAGAGGCGGATTAATCAAATCGGAAGATCTGATTAAGGCATTAAAGACTGGTAAAATCGGCTTGCTCGGACTGGATGGATATGAATTTGAGAAGGATATGTTCTATTCTGATCACCGTGCCGATCGTATCAAAGATCCGATCATGGAAGAATTATTATCATTTCCGAATGTGATAATTTCACCTCATCAGGCATTTCTGACTAAGGAAGCACTTCAGGAAATTGCAAATCTGATCATTAAGAATCTGGATAACTGGCAGGCCGGCAGATGTTCAGGCAAGGCATGTGTATGTGCGGATGGCTGCTCGAAACGCTGAAATATTAGACTCAAACAAGCAATTATGAATACCCAGAATCTGATTAATAAATATCATGTGGCAGCTCCACGATATACCAGTTATCCCACTGTTCCCTATTGGAATACTGATGTTCCGGATATCAGTCAATGGAAAGAGTCTGTAAAATTTTCTTTCGATCAAAGTAATTCCGGGAATGGAATCAGTTTGTATGTGCATTTGCCTTTCTGCGAGAGTCTCTGTACTTATTGCGGCTGTAATACCCGGATTACCAGGAATCATCAGGTGGAAGATCCTTATATTCAGGCAGTTTTGAAGGAATGGGCATTGTATAAAGAGGTGTTTGCAGATAAACCTAAAATCAGGGAAATTCATTTGGGTGGAGGTACACCAACTTTTTTTGCTGCTGAAAACCTGAAACTTCTCATAAATGGTCTGACTGCGGATGCCGATTTACATCCTGATGCGGAATTTAGTTTTGAAGCTCATCCCAATAATACCAGAGAAGACCATCTAAGAACGTTATACGATTTGGGCTTTCGCCGCCTGAGCCTTGGAATACAGGATTTTGACCCAAAAGTGCAGAAAATAATCAATCGCATGCAAAGCTTTGAACAGGTAAAAACTGTAACTGAACTGGCAAGAGAGATTGGATATACTTCAATCAATTTTGATCTGATCTATGGATTGCCGCTCCAAACTTATGAAGGGTTGGGTGATACGATCTTTCAGGTTGAGAAACTGATGCCCGACCGTATAGCATTTTATAGCTATGCCCATGTGCCATGGATTAAACCCGGACAAAGGAGTTTTACAGAAGCAGATCTTCCATCAGTTGATGAGAAGCAACGTTTATATGAATTGGGCCGTCAGATGTTTACTTCAATGGGTTATGAAGAGATAGGCATGGATCATTTCGCACTCATCACCGACAGCTTGTTCAAGGCTGAACATTCAGGAAAACTTCACCGGAATTTTATGGGTTATACCCACCAATACACACAATTGATGGTAGGCCTTGGGGTTTCATCAATCAGTGACAGTTGGTTTGCCTTCGCGCAAAATGTTAAAAAGGTAGAAGATTATCTTGAATTGGTTAACAATGGAAATTTGCCGGTTTTCAAAGGACATCATTTAACAGAGGAAGATCTGATTATCCGGAAGCATATCTTAAATCTGATGTGTAAAGGGAAAACGGATTGGGATATCAACGAGCCTTTGATTGATGCTATGGTTTCCGGGCTGGAACGCGCTAAAACACTTCAGGAAGATGGATTACTAATTATCAGGGATCATAGTTTAACTGTAACACCACTCGGAAAACGATTCCTTAGAAATATCTGTATGGCCTTTGATGCTCATCTATGGGCCAGCCAACCGGAAACGCAGTTGTTTAGTATGGCGGGTTAATTCCGTTGCGGGTCGGAGCCCGGAATGACAGAATCATACTGCCATTGTTGGTTTTTACCTAATGAAATTATTTTAGGATTGGGAGAGGTTCCCGCCTACGCAGGATCCGATAACTATCGGATAACAAATCGAAAGGGAGAAATTGGGAGATTCCAGCCTCCACTGGAATCGGTTCAGGTTAATACTAATCTATCGAACCAATCCACAGCAAGATCATGCTTTACAAGGTTTTTTCAATTAAATTATTTTTCCAGGATCGTTGCCAAGCTTTTACAAAGATAAAATGAGTGCAAGGAAACATTATTTATCATACAGTTCCGCATTGAGATTCCAGCGAAGGCTGGAATCTCCTCACCCCCCAACCACGCTTGTCATTCCCGCGTAGGCGGGAACCTCCCAATTATTCCACCTTGTGTTTTTTAACCCAAACAGCCTAACCATACTCTTAAATAATGACATTGTGCCTGATCCTAAACTGTCATTGCGGTCTTGATCCGCAACATTCCGGCCTCAAACCCTTTTGTCATTCCGGGCTCCAACCAATTTGTCATTGCGGGCTTGACCCGTTGTCATTGCGGACCTGATCCGCAACGAAACAAACCTCAACTCCCGTATCCATTTTAGGTGGACTCAGATATGGAATATCCAGGTTAAATCCCCTTAGCACAAACCACAAACCTAATACAAGCATGAAATAAGGAATGGCCTTATTGATCCGGCGGCGGAATAAGGGGCCTGCAAATCCCGTACTGACCATAGCGGCCATCATCAGGGGTAGAGTGCCGATACCAAACCAGAACATGTATTGAGCAGAAGCTATAACACTTCCGGTATTCAGTGCGCCTGCCATAGCCAGATAAACAAAGCCGCATGGTAAAAAACCATTTAATATTCCGACAAGAAAATGGCCTGACTTATGTCTCAGCGCATAACCGAGTAGTTTGTTGAATGATTGCACGAAGCCTGAGAGCCAAACTCCATTACCTACAGACAGTTTGAGAATTCTGGATGTTGCTGCAAGAATGATGAAAACACCGGTTAATATGCTGATTGTTTGTTGCATTCCCGCTAACCAGAGCTGCTGTCCGGCAAGTCCGATGAGTACACCCAGCAAGGTGTAAGTTAAAGTTCGGCCCAGATTATAAATCAGCTTATCGAAGATGATCAGCCAGCGCTGCTGGTGAATGCTTGGAACTGCAAAGGCCAGTGGTCCGCACATCCCTATACAATGGATGCTGCCGAATAGTCCGGTGAAAAATGCAAGTTCGTTATAGTTCATTTAAGCGCAATTATCTAAATCCATACTGAAATGACATGGATATCAATTGATTACAATATTCTTGTCGTACAAATAAGATTTTCCATTGCTTTTCCATTCAATCGAAACTTTCCAATGGCCCTTTCTGAAACTTTCAAGCGGGAAGTCTACCTGGGTTCCGGTACCAGAATTAATATTCATTGTACTGTCTTTTGTTTTATCGGATGGATGTAAAAAGCGAATACTTCCTATAGCCGGGCTTTTGAAAATGATCGTCAGATTGTCTTTTACAATGATTTCTGGCTCAGCTTTGTCTTTAATTAGTTGATTTTTGCGATCATAGTCCTTATTGTATTCAATACCCTTTTCATAATAATTGGTATCCACCAAGTCATCTGAGTCACTACGAATCATCAACACTGCAAGCGTGATAATAAAGGACATAAATAATGCCATTCCTATTACAAGTTTTGTTCCCCAGTTCATCTTTATTCGCTTGGTGGTGCTATGAAATTTGTTTTAATTTTATCGATCAGTTTACCTTCAGACCAAATTTCTATACCGATCTCTGATTTGTATTTACTGACACTTTTTTGTGGCCTTAATACAAAAAAGGTAACCTTTACACTGCTTCCCATTTTGATCTCATCCTCTTTTCTGATATACTGAATCTTCGTATCCGGATCGATGGGTCTCATCTCAAATTTAACCATTTTTGTGGTCTTGTTAACCAGTTCGGCATTATATAAATTGCTTACTGTCCCATTATCCCTTAATTGATAAAGTGTTCCTCCGGCACGCAGTACGGTTGTTTCGATATCACTTCTGCTAATGAGCATGAAACTCAGAACAGAGAATAAAATAAGTAATACTACGGAATAGGCATATACTTTCCGGCTAAGCTTAAACGGAGATTTGGTTTTGATCTGATCCTCTGACATAAAACCTATTAGCCGTTTTGGACGATTTATCTTTTCCATCACCATGTCGCATGCATCAATACAGGCTGTACAGTTAATACATTCAAGCTGGGTACCGTTACGGATATCAATTCCTGTAGGACAAACATGCACGCAAACCTTACAGTCTATGCAATCACCTAAATGCTCCTGTTCGGTGTTTTTAAGTATTTTACCTCTTGGCTCACCTCTCTCATAATCATATGCTACAATTATACTCTGATTGTCGAGTAAAACTCCCTGCAAGCGGCCGTATGGACAGATCACAGTACAAACCAACTCCCTTAAATATGAAAAGACAATGTAAAAGACCATCGTAAAAATCAGAATGGAGATAAATCCAGTGATATGCTGCCCTAATGGTTCTGACATA
>CAZGCG010000022.1:0-19199 GCA_964524205.1 uncultured Sphingobacterium sp.
ATTGCTGATTTCATCATGTATTATTTGATTTGTACTAAAATATCAATTTTTCTATATATTTGTCCCATCAACAGGGGTGCCTTGTTTGCGAAATCAAACACAAAAACAGGCTGAGAATATACCCATCTAATAGTTGACAATTGAAAGTTGACAGTTGACAGTTTCCTTACGAAACTTTTAGCTTTCAGCTTTCGGCTTTCAACTTAAAGAGCACCTGATCCGGATAATGCCGGCGTAGGGAGGTACAAGTTAATAAGCTGCATATAACCCCATTATGCAGGATTTTTAACTAAAAAAATAATTCAAATTGAAAAAGTTATTAATTATCGCTTTGGCGATTCTGATGCCTGCTTTGGCTTCAGCTCAGTTTTCTATTACAGGAAAAGTCTCAGAAAAAAATTCAGGTTCGGCACTCAGAGCTGCTAGTTTAAGTTTGGAAGATCCGGGCTTATCAACACGGACTGATGCGAACGGAAATTACATTTTTAAAAATTTAAAAGCCGGAAATTACCGGATCAAAGTTACTTTTCTTGGTTTTCATACAGTGGAAAAATCCATCAGCCTGGATGGGGATATTAATCTTGATTTGGTACTAATTCCCAATAATCTTTTAGCTGATGAGGTACTGGTCAGGGCTACCCGGGCGTCCGAAAATTCGGCAAGCACCTACCGGAATATCAGTAAGGAGGAGCTTGAAAAAAACAATCTCGGGCAGGATTTGCCCTTTCTGTTAAATCAAACCCCATCGGTTGTTGTCAGTTCGGATGCTGGGAATGGAATCGGTTATACCGGCATCCGCATCCGCGGAAGTGACCCAACCCGTTTAAATGTTACCATCAATGGTATTCCGTATAATGATCCTGAAAGTCAGGGTACTTTCTGGGTAAATCTGCCGGATTTTGCCTCTTCGGTTGATAATATTCAGATTCAAAGAGGTGTTGGAACATCTACAAATGGTGCAGGCGCTTTTGGGGGCAGTTTAAATATCCAAACGACCACCAAACAGGATTCAGCTTATGCAGAGCTAAATAATACCTATGGATCATACCAGACTATGAAAAATACGATCAATGCCGGTACCGGACTGATCAATAATAAATTCAGCTTTGATGGCCGCTTATCCAGAATCAAGTCAGATGGGTATATAGACCGCGGTTCATCCATGCTCAAGTCATATTTCTTAAGCGGAGCTTATTATGGAAAAAAGGACCTGCTTCGTGTCAATGTCTTTTCAGGATCTGAAAAAACCTATCAGGCATGGAATGGAGTACCCGAAAATCTGCTTAAAACGAACCGGACATTTAATGGCTTCAGCTATGATGACCAGACTGATAATTATACCCAGGATCATTATCAATTTCTGTATTCTCATACCTTCTCTGATAAATTCTCAGCCAACACGGCCCTGCATTATACCTATGGAAGAGGCTATTACGAAGAGTTTAAAGAAGACCAGAAGCTTGAAAATTATGGCATCAATCCGCAAATAGTTGGAGGAAGTACCATTGCCAGGAGTGATTTGGTCAGGCGCCGCTGGCTGGACAACAATTTTTACGGCCTGACTTATTCTCTAAATTATATTCCCTCAAAAGAGCTTACATTCACTTTAGGTGGAGCCTATAATGAATATGATGGCGATCATTTCGGCGAAGTGATTCGCGGTCAGTTTATACCGCTGGCTAATACTATCATACCGTATTACAAGGGGAATGGTTTTAAAACTGATTTTAATACTTATGCCAAGGCAGATTTCGAAATTGGGAAACTGAAGTTATTTGCTGATCTGCAGTACAGAAGCGTTAGTTACAGGGTGAATGGAACCGACAAAAACAGGATGGCTCTGAATCAGAATGATCAGATGAACTTTTTCAATCCGAAATTCGGTCTGAGTTATGCTCTTAACTCCCGTAATAATTTATACGCCTCGATTGCAGTTGCCAATAAAGAACCAAACCGTGATGATTATATTAATTCTACACCTGCTAGCCGGCCATCTTCAGAAAATTTGCTGGATATTGAGGCCGGGTACCGACTTGGAGGAAAAAGATTTACTGCCGGGATTAATGCTTATGCAATGATGTATAATGATCAGTTGGTTCTAACAGGAAAGGTAAACGACGTGGGCGAATATATCCGTCAAAATGTCGCAGAAAGCTCTCGTTACGGTATTGAGGTTGATGGAAGGCTACAGATCAATAGTAAATTATCATGGTCGCTTACTGCCTCAATAAGTGATAATAAGATCAAAAACTTTACAGAATATGCCGATGATTATGATAACGGGGGACAAATTGTAAACAATTACAGTAATACGGACCTCGCATTTTCTCCAAATTTTATCGGATCAGGGGAACTGAGTTTTCAAGCTTTCAAGAAAACTGAAATTGCTTTATTAAGCAAATATGTAAGTAGGCAGTATCTGGATAATACTTCAAATTCGCAAAGAAGTCTGGATGCATTTTTTGTAAACGATCTGCGTTTAAGGTATAATACTTCGTTTAAAGGAGTAAAAAATATCGGACTTACACTGCTGGTTAATAATGTGTTCTCTGAGCTTTATGAAGCGAATGGATACACCTTCAGTTATATGTATGGTGGAGACTTTACAACTGAAAATTATTTTTACCCGCAGGCACCACGTAACTTTCTACTTTCATTAGGTTTGAAATTTTAACAGAACGCAGACAGGGTTTTGAACCCTGTCTGCGTTTATACCGGATCATCCCGGATTTAATCCGGGACCGGGACTGTCTGCGTTAATCCATATCATGAAAAAATATATCTCCAAATTCCATTACCTCACCCAGGATCTTCCTCAGCGAAGCCATGTCGAACAAACGGCAATTGCCTGTAAAGCAGGGGCAAACTGGATCCAGTATCGCTGTTTTACAAAATCTGATTCTGAACTTATTGAAGAACTGCATCAGGTAGCATCGATCTGCGACGATTGGGGTGCCACCCTGATCCTGACCGATCATTATCATCTATTGGATCAGGTTGATGCTCAGGGAGTCCACCTCGAGGATATGCAGGCAGATTTTAATAAAATCCGGGAAATTATTAGTGATGAGAAGACACTCGGTGCATCAGCTAATACCTTTGAGGATATTCAGCGCATTTTTTCATCAGGTGTAGTGGATTATATTGGCTGCGGACCATTCTCGCTGACTAAAACCAAGCCAAATGATTTTCCCATGCTTGGATTAGAAGGCTATGCTGAACGGATAGTTAAAATGAAAGATACAGGCATTGAGATACCGGTTTTAGCTGTTGGAGGAATTAAAATTGATGATACAGAGCATCTTCTCAAAACCGGAATTCATGGTATTGCAGTTTCAGCATCAGTGAATCTGGCTGATGAACCTGCAGAAGCAATAAGGGATTTCTATAAAAAGATCTATTAAGGTTGAACAAGGAATAAAGAGCAAGGAATAAAGTATTATCCCAAAAACAGACAATTCGACCAGGAATAGCAATCCTGGCTGGATTTGTCTTGAATCCTGGTTCTTGGTTCTTTGCTCTTTACTCATTGTTCTTTGCTCTTTTTTCAAATAAATATCTAAGTTTGATGTATGTCATCCCATCATATTGTTCGCGAAAAGCAGGAACCGGCATTGCTGATCCTGAGCCTGGAAGGTTTTGAATACGAAAACCTCGGACAAATACTTGAATGGAGCCCTACAGTAATCGTACAGCAGGATATTTATGAACTAGCCGACTCTCTTGCCTTTAAAATTGATGCTGTAATTACCCCTGATCCCCATTTCAATACTCAGGAAAACACAAAATTGATCATTACAGATACCGATCCGGTTGAAGATGCTTTTAAATTCCTGCTTGGCGAACAATACAGTGCTGTTAATGTCATAGCCTGTGAATTTGTATTAAAAGATTATGCACTGTTTGTGGATGACATTGATATTGTAGTCTTTATAGGCAATAAAAAAATATTTCCTGTGCGATCGGGATTTAGTAAATGGCTGCCTGCTGGCGAACAGATACAAATTCTCCACGATATTCATAATCTTCATACCAGCGGATTAAGAAAACTGGAAGATCATAAATTTGAGACTGAAAAGGATGGTTTTTACTCTCTTACTTTTGAGCAACCGTTTATTTTTATAGCAGAATCAATTTAAGATGAGAATCCGAAAAGCGACTGATCGGGACATTCCGGTTATTTCTGAGCTTGCAGAAAAAATCTGGTGGCCTTCCTATAGAAATATCATTTCTGATGAACAGATCAGCTTTATGCTGAAGGATATGTATTCTGAAGAAAGCCTGAAAGAGCAGATGGATTTGGGTATAGAATTCATTCTTGCTGAAAGGGAAAGTATACCGGTGGCATTTGCCGGATTCTCACTCACTGATCCAGATGAAGGGGTTTTTAAACTGCATAAGCTGTATGTTCTACCTTCTGAACAAGGCAGCGGAACAGGCAAAAAACTAATCGAACATGTTTCAGATTTTGCCAGAGAACAGGGTGGAAAGATCCTTGAGTTAAATGTCAACAGGGGCAATCCAGCATCGGGATTTTACAAAAAGGCTGGATTTGATATCTACCGGACTGTAGATATCGCATACCATAATTTTGTGCTTAACGATTATGTGATGAGGAAAGACCTCTGATACCCAAAAAATTACGGTCTCCCATTTAATTTCGGTATCCTCTTCGGCGTGTCTGTTCCGGCTACAATGCTCCTTGCACTCAATGCAATCGCCTTAATTGTTGCATGAATATTTGCCACCTCCAGTGTTTCAAATTCATCATTCACAGTGTGATAATATTTATCTGTATCGATCTGGTCGGTTGATATCGTATGTGCCGGTACTCCCAAAGCTGCAAGTGTTGCATTATCACTGCGGTAAAATAGATTCTGCGTTGGATAAGGATCGGGATGAAACTTAAAATCGGTTCCGCTGAGGTTTTTCTGAAGAATCTCCCCAAAATCAGACCTTTCATAGCCTGTAATAAAGGCTGCATTTTTTCCGAATTTGGATTCCTTACCGATCATTTCGATGTTGAACATCGCAACAACATCATCCGGATTTAAGAGTGAAGAGAAATGACGGGCACCGAAACCTCCAACTTCTTCTGCCGTAAAGGCAACGAATATCATAGTCCGTTCATTATTGTTCAGTTTCTTATAGTATTTGGCGAGTGAAATTACAGCAGTAGTTCCGGATGCATCATCATCTGCACCGTTTGCAATGGCATCACCATCAACTTCCTTAACTATACCCAAATGATCATAATGTGCTGAAATTAAAACCAGTTCTTTTGCTTTAGATTTGCCCGGAAGCATCCCCGCTACATTAAACAATGGAAGTTCTTCAATCTTATTGCTGAAACTAACCTTATACGAAGCTGCATCCGATTCCCCAAGGATGAATACTGCGGCTGCCGTTTGATTTTGCTTTTCAACAATACGCCCGCGGCTGCTATTATCCTTAAGGCGTTTAAACATCTGAGCATGTTGATTATCAACCAGTACCAGAACCGGTGATTTCATTGCTGTTATTTCCCTGTATTTCTGAATGAACTGATCTCCGGATGCAATAAGTATAACCTTGTTCCCGGAGCTTTGATCAAAGCCTGAAGAAGGCAGATCTGAAATTAGAAGTACATTTTGCTGATCAATTGTTCTTCCGTTTACCGTAGCCTGAATAGTTTCAGGCTTGATTCTCTTTACTGTAAAATCCTGTCTGAAATCATTATCTCCTTCAAGCGGTTTAAGACCAATCTGTTTAAATTCATTTTCTATAAATTTTGCAGCCTTGTCAATGCCGGGTGTAAAAGTACCCCTGCCTTCCATTTCATCGGAGGAAAGAGTTTTTATCAATCTGGCTACATCCGCCTCCTTAATGATCTGCTCCGGTTTCTGAACTGCACATGCTGTCAGAAATAAAATGGCAATAAAGCCTGATAGTTGTTTTTTCATATTCATTTATTCAACATTGGAAGAACAGGTCATCGCCTGATTATTGTTGATTTCTATTTAATTTTTGATGATAGCCAGTTATTTCTAAAATCGATTTGCTTTCGGCTGTTATTAGTCATTTCTACCAGCTCAAGGGTTTCTCTTTCTTTAAGGTTTGCAATTGAACTTTTCACCTGACCCTTACTTTCAAATACAATTGGGATACTTTGCCCGGGTTTATATTTTCTGAGAATATCATTCAACTTAACTGAATCGGACAGTTTTTGATCCCCGATTTTCAAAATATAATCACCCATCTCAATCCCTGCTTCATAGGCTGCTGTTCCTTTCAATGTTGCAGAAGAAACCCGGTATCTGCCATCTGCAGGATTAACATTTAATCTGAGGTTTCCGATACTTGCCATACCGGGATTAGCTTTTCGAAGTTCCAATCCGGCATTGGCCAAAAGCTTTACATAATCATTCTTCTCAGTTCCATGAATATACCTGCGGAAAAAATCTTCAGCAAAAGCCGCATTTGTCAAATTGGCGAGCACATTTTGCAAATCCGGGATAGTATAAGGAATTTCAGGCTTACCATGGCTTTTCCAGAGTGCCTGCATGTAATCATCAAGTGTTAAATTGAATTCTGATCTCAGGCGCAGATCAAGTCCCATGGCTATAAATGCCCCGTATGTATAATAAGAAGTGAAGGTATTTGCATAATTATTTCTGTCGACAGAAACACCGGCATCCACAAAAACCGCCCGCCGGCTCATTTGAGTTGCAGAGAAACTCGCGGCGCCAGGTGAATTGAGTACACCATTCAGAATACCAGATAGAACGCCCTGATACTCTTTTTCAGTTAGAAAACCTGCCCTTTTTAATATCAGATTACCATAATATTGAGTAAAACCCTCAGCGAACCATAGCTCACTGCTCATATTGGCATGAGAAAAATCGAATGGCTCCAATGTCTTCGGACGGATCCGTTCAACATTCCAGGCGTGAAAGAACTCATGAGAAAATGTACCCAGCAGATCGACCTCATTCCCGGCGATTCCCGCTTGTGTATCAGTGATTATGGTTGAATTTCTGTGCTCCATTCCATCTCCTGCATTTCCGGTATTCACATCCTGTAAAAAAGTATAAACCCCATGATCAAATTTTGGCAGTTCCCCAAAGACAGCCCTGGATTCCTTAACCATACGCTCAACCATTTTCGCATAGGCGGATACAACTTCTTTATTATCAGGACTATGTGAACTAAGCCGGATGACCTGTTCGGTATTATCTGTATTTCGGTCTTTCCAGCTTATTAAATGATGATTGGAGAGTTCAACCGGACTATCCATAAAATAGTTCAGATCTGGGGCCGTAAAAGTGTCCGTATTTTCTGTGGATTTTAATTGTGTGGCCACTTTCCAGTTGTATCTGTTCAGATCATTAAACTTGATCTGGATAGGCCTGTCTTTCAATGCAGGAATCCACATAAAGGTTGCAGGCATATTCAGGTGGGCATGTGTTTCATCAATGGCCATATATGTACCATCAACCCAATTTCCGAAAATTGTATATGCTATTTTAACGGTTCCATCATGGTTTACCACCTGGTAAACATCTCCCTCGGTTTGCCGTACTTCCAGAACAGTTCCACTACCATTGAATGCCTTAACATCGTAAACATTTTTACCGAATTCATGAGTTGCATATCTTCCGGGAGAAGAGCGGCTCATACGAAAGGTCAAAGCACCAGTTGGAACATCCGGAACCAATAGTTCTATTTCAGCTTCATGATGAGCAGCATTGGGGAATGAAATTTTGTATTCAAGAGGTTTTTGGGCTGATAAAGTCAGTGCATTAAAAAATAACAGGAACAGAAGTATTGTCCGCATTGTATAATAATTGGTTGCTGTGAAGGTATAAAAAATAGTATTGCAATAACAAGTCCTGTATATTATCGGAAGGTCTATACCCCTTAATCAGTTTCAAAACCACTTTCTATTGCTTTCTTCTCCCGGTTTATCCCGGTGCTGACCCTGGTATCGTGAACACCATCTATCAGAGATATATCCAGATCTTTGGTTTTATCCGAATGATGAATAGCTGTATCATCTGTATTTTGTATTGCTACGTCATAAGGGCCTTTATTGCTCATCAGTTTCACGAAGACCGGCAAACATTCAAAAAGGATAAACAGAAATGCAATGAAGGAAATAGCAAGATAATTGTCCATATCGCGGCTGCCATCTTCTTTATAACTAAGCTGTCCCAATGCCCTGTTCCTGTCGGCAAAGCCGGCAACATTAGCCAGACTATCAAGCTGTTTACTACTGAACATTCTTTGTTGTGCCAGCCCTTCAAGCTCCTTCCGCTTGCTAAAGAAGGTATCCATAGATGCAAGTTCTTTACGAAGAAGTTCCAGTCTTAATTCTTTTTGTATTACAATCGATTCCTTTTGTTTGGCATAGGTACCATAACCGGTAATTCCGGATGTCTGATTCGTTTTATCCCCAAAAACTTCCTGGTTCAGAATATATCTGGAACGTTTAATATCCTTTTCCAAAGAATCTTTTTCGGTTTTAAAATTCGAAGTTTTCTGCAGTTCCTGCGAATATTTCAGGTCGAAAGTGCGATTTAGAGTATCTATTCTGGCACGCTGAAGGTTCAGGTAACTTGTTTTTAACTGCTGGCGGATCTCCTTATCAAATATTTTGAGCTCCAGAGGCCTGGAGATCACGATTCCAATCATTATCGCAAGAAGTATTCTGGGAGTAGCCTGTAATATCTGGTGCCAGGTTGTCCCGCTTTTACTGATACTGGAAACTATATAACGGTCCATGTTGAAAATAGCAAGTCCCCATATTATCCCAAAGAGGAAAGCAAAGGGAACTGCTGTTTCAGTTCCGGCAAAAACGAAATACATCGCATACCCTCCGGAAAGCGAAGCGAACAGAGCTGTAAAAAATATAGTAGCGCCTATGCCAACGTATTTATTATGCTCGGTAGGATACTTCAGAAGGGTGTCTTTATGTGCTCCGGAACAGAACCAAAAGAAATCAGTTAGCTTTTTCATTATATAATAAGACGTCCGGAAGGTCAATTTGTTACAGAACTCCGGCTATTAAACAACCGATTAACCAAGATTGTATTATCATTAATATTTAAGAAAATCGTACCTTTACACTATATATTAAAGCGATATGAAAGAAATCACTGTACAGGAGCTAAAGGAAAAAATCGACAAGAAAGAAGATTTTCAATTAATCGATGTTCGCGAGACTTTTGAATATGAAATGTCCAATCTGAATGGTTTGAATATACCGCTAGCGGGTGTTATTCTCGAGGCTTCAAAGATCAGTAAGGATAAACCTGTTATCATCCAATGCCGCAGCGGTGCAAGAAGTGCTGCAGCTTTGAATCAACTTGAACAGCAATTGGGATATACTAACCTTTATAACCTAAAAGGTGGCATTCTGGCCTGGAAAGCAGAATACGAGCCAGATATGCAGGTATATTAATTTGATATGCTAAAAAAAGTCTTATTAAACATTTTTCTGAATGTGGCTATCATTGTTCTGGTAATGTGTATTGCCTGGGCTGTAAAAAACTCATTCTATCTTTATGTATTTGCCGGAATACCACCCCTTGCCATGCTGATCTATCTTAAATTCAGACTGGTTAAGAGTGTCAGGAGTCTGACCAGGAAAACTCAGAAATAAACCGGGAAAACTCAAGACTTGATCAGTCCCAATCCCGGGGCATCGGTTAAGACCCATTTCCCATCTTTAAATTCAGGGTCTCTGTAGGGATTATTGCTCGTTAAGAATGGTCCGTCGAGATCTGCCCAGTCGCACAAAGGGGCCAGAGCAGCAGCAGCAAGTGTAGCACAGCTTGTCTCGCTCATACAACCTATCATGGTTTTCAATCCCAGCTCTTTTGCTTTCATGATCATGCGATAACCTTCGTGCATACCCGCACTTTTCATCAGCTTCATATTGATACCATGGTAAACCCCTTTGGCCTTTTCAACATCCGCAAATCGTTGTACAGATTCATCACCTACAATTGCAACCGGACTTCTTTCGGTGATCCAGGCATTGGAATCCGGATCATCTTTGGCCATAGGCTGTTCAATCAGTACCACACCCTGTTCATGCAGCCATAAGACCATATCCAGTCCCTGCTGCCTGTCCTTCCAGCCCTGATTGGCGTCTACATATAATGGTTTATCAGTTGCAGAACGTATGGTATTGATCAGTTCTTTATCATTATCTCTTCCCAGTTTTACTTTAATAATGTGGCAGTTTTCCCCTTCTTTTATCTTTTGAAGCAAAACCTCAGGGGTGTCAATCCCAAGGGTATAAGACGTTGGAGGCATTTTAGCCGGGTCAGTATTAAAATATTTATAACAGGCCTTTTGCTCAATCTTACCCCGCAAATCCTGCAATGCAATATCAATAGCCGCTTTAATATTGGGATTTCCAGGAGCAATGCTATCCAGGTACTCAATAAGTTCATCAAAATTGAATGGAGCCTTAAGCCAGGAAAGATCAACTTTTGACATGAATGCACTTGCAGTTTCAATATTCTCGCCCATGTAAGGGACCATTGATGCTTCTCCATAACCAATATAGCCTTCATGACTTATCTCCATCAGCATGATTGGAGTAGAGGTGCGTGAAAATTTTGCGATAGTGAAAGGGTGCTTCAGATTGAGTTCAAAAGGTTTATAACTGATCTTCATTATAGTGATTTATGATGTACGAAATAACGAAATATATATTATCCCCGGACAAATTTTTGAATTGTTCAGGAATGATCAGTTCAAAAACCTGATCATTCAAAAGCAATTAGGTCTATAAATGATTTATATTGCACTGTATAAATTCCGAAAGCTATGAATAACATAATCAGGCTGATTAAATATCATATCATGCTTTTGTCAGCTTTTTCTTTAATTGTATTATCGGCTTTCTATATTTCGGAAGGTGGAAATTTAAATACTCCTTTACCTCTTGCTCTTTACTACCTGATTTCTGCCACACTGTTATATATTCCGCTGATATTCATTCTGACTTGCTTCAATTTTGTCATACTTGTTATCGGGCTCAGGACCTTTAAAGACCTTAAAAATCAGGTAATGATATGCTTTTTGCCGGTTCTATTGTTCTCTTTATGGTTTATTTTCTCTAAAAGCAACACTATAGAAAGCTATTGGAGGCTAACTGATTTTCAATTTTATATAATTACTGGAATCTGGTCTTTTCTTATCTTAACCGGTATGATCCTCTATTCTGGTACCAGAAAATATGCCCTTGCTGCTTTTCTTCCGGCATTCGGTTTTGCTTTATTGTTCCTCCTTCTGAAGTATAATATTACCTACAGGCAATTGTCGCTGAGTAATTTTAATCTGATTACAATGCTGTCTATTTGGACAACTTTAAATTACTGCCTTTTATACCGATATCGTAAAATGATTAGGTTCTTACAAAGAAAGGTGGCGATTGAACCGGCAGAGGAAATGTAATTAATAGCTTGTTAAAATGGAAAAATTAAAAATAGCAACTGCCCAATTTGAAAATAAAAGTGCTGATAAAGTCTACAATCTATCAGTGATTGAAAATCTGGCCAAGGAGGCCGCCCAAGCGGGCTCAAAAGTAATTGCCTTTCACGAATGCTCAATTACCGGCTATACTTTTGCCAGGAACCTTTCGAAAGAACAAATGCTTGATCTGGCTGAACTCATTCCCGATGGGCCAAGCATAATTCGCTTGACAGAGATTGCAGAAAAATATGATATTGCAATTCTGGCCGGCCTTTTTGAGAAGGATAAAGAAGGGAACTTATTCAAAGCCTATGTCTGTGTTGATAAAAGTGGTCTTGTAGCAAAACATAGAAAATTACACCCCTTTATCAATCCGCATTTAAGTCCGGGTAACAGCTATACCATATTTGACCTGCACGGATGGAAATGTGGAATCTTGATCTGTTATGATAATAATGTAATTGAGAATGTAAGGGCAACAGTATTACTCGGTGCCAATATCATCTTTATGCCTCATGTAACCATGTGCACTCCCTCTAGCCGACCAGGTGCAGGTTTTGTGGACCCTAAATTGTGGCTCAACCGGGAAAATGATCCAACCTCCCTTCGTCTTGAATTTGATGGCATGAAAGGCAGGGAATGGCTAATGAAATGGCTGCCTTCCAGAGCCTATGACAATGGAATCTATGCCGTTTTCTCAAACCCTATTGGCATGGATGACGATCAGTTAAAAAACGGATGTTCAATGATTATCGACCCATTTGGGGATATTGTGGCTGAATGCCGGACCTTTGAAGACTCCCTGGCCAGCACAACGCTGATACCGGAAAAGCTTAAACAAGCCGGAGGCTACCGTTATACCAGGGCCAGAAGACCAGAACTTTACCGAAACATACTGGGGCAGGAGCATCAAGCCGAACTAAATGTTGTCTGGCTTAATGCTGATAATGACAAATGACCTGATTTTATTGAATTAATCAGTTCTGCGATGATGCCGGATGCTGCTGAAGACAAGATCTTCAATATATTCAACCACCAGCTGCTCGTTCTTGCTCTCCCCATAATCTGTTAGTGAGGGCAGGTTGTGCATGAAAAATACCTGCAAATGTGCTATCTCAATAATCGTACTCGCAAGTGAACGGGGATGAGTGTAATCAGAATTATATTCCAGTATAATTCCAGCAATTAAAGAGCAAAGATCTTTATAAGGCTTGAATAGTCGGTCTTTGTTATCCTCAGATACATGTTTAGTAAGGTATGCTTTTGAGCCTTCAGCGATGACTATCTGATGTAAAAGGCTCTCATTAACATACATTGTGCTGTCATCATCAACAACATTGGCTGCAAGAAGCTGAATCAGCTTCTTCAATTTTATAGTAGGGTCAGAAATATTATTCAGATGAAAAGTAACACGAAACTCAAGCCAGCTCCAGTACCATGCTGTCAGATAAATAAGTAAACGATGTTTATTTTCAAAATATCTGTAAATACCTGCTTCTGTAGAACCAATCTCTTCTGCAAGCTTCTTGAAAGTAAAGGATTCAAAACCATTTTCCTGGATAAGCTGAATACTGAACTGAATTATCTTTCTTCCAAGTTCTGTCTGTTCGGGATTACGAACAAACAGTTTTTCATTCATCTTAATTTGAAGCTGTAATTCCATCGCTCTGATCTGTAAATCTTAAACACAAATTGCTTTCATTTATTTCTGCTTTGCAAAAATAGATAAAAGTTTTACAATTAAATGAGATAGTAATACTATCATTTAAAATATTGATGCTATCTTCGTATCGTTAAACTAAACAAAAGATTTAAAAATGGAATCGAAAAACATGTTTAAAGAAATTAAAAACGACCTGCCTGCCAGCATAGTCGTATTTTTTGTTGCAGTGCCACTTTGTCTCGGTATTGCACTTGCATCAGGAGCACCGCTCTTTTCTGGTATAATTGCCGGTATAGTAGGTGGAATTATTGTTGGAATAGCAAGCGGATCGCCACTGGGAGTTAGTGGTCCGGCCGCCGGGTTGGCTGTAATCGTACTTACTTCGATAGCTGCACTGGGATCATGGCCTGCCTTTCTCCTCTCGGTAGTGATTGCAGGGATCATTCAATTAGCCATGGGATTTGCAAAAGCAGGTTTCATTGCTTATTTCTTTCCTACTTCTGTTATCAAGGGAATGCTTACCGGTATTGGTTTACTAATCATTCTTAAACAAATACCACATGCCCTGGGATATGACAAGGATGCTGAAGGTGATGATGCTTTTTTGCAGGCGGATGGGGAGAATACTTTCTCTGCTATCAGCAAAGCTTTTGACCTGGTGACACCAGGGGCGGTATTAATAGCTGTTATTTCTATCGCGATTCTGATCTTATGGGATACAGTTCTAACAAAAAAACATAAAATCTTCCAGTTAATTCAGGGGCCAATTGTTGTAGTATTTCTGGGTATTGTGATGAATTACATGTTTCAAAATGGAATGTTGAACTTTAGCCTGGCAAGTGATCAGGTAGTACAACTTCCTGTAGCTCAAAACCTTGCAGATTTCTTTACTCAATTTACTTTACCCGATTTTACACAGCTCAACAATCCGGAGGTTTACAAGATCGCAGTGGTATTAGCAATAGTAGCGAGCCTTGAAACCCTGCTTTGTGTTGAAGCTACTGATAAACTGGATCCTGATAAACGGGTAACACCAACAAACAGGGAGTTAAAAGCTCAGGGATTAGGAAACATTGTTTCCGGATTAATTGGTGGATTACCTATTACACAGGTAATTGTACGTAGTTCTGCAAACATCTCTTTTGGTGGAAAAACAAAAATGTCAGCAATTCTACATGGTGTTTTTCTACTGATTAGTGCATTGACAATTGCAGGTTTATTAAATATGATACCGCTTGCCAGTCTTGCCGCTATTTTAATTATGGTAGGATATAAGCTTGCTAAACCCGAACTATTCAAGCAGATGTACCGCTTAGGCTGGGAACAATTTGTACCGTTCATGGCAACGATAATTGCAATTCTGTTAACTGATCTGCTTATGGGAATTACGATAGGAATGCTATTTGGTATATTCTATACCTTAAAACACAGTTACCGCAATTCACATCATTTAAAAACAAGCTTAAATAAAGCTGATGGAGTTCAGGTATATCATATGGAACTTGCTGAGGAGGTTTCCTTCTTTAACAAAGCGAGCGTTTTGAAAGCCCTGGATGAAATTCCTGAAAACTCAAAAGTGATCATTGATTGTACACGATCTAAATCCATAGCACATGATGTTATTGAGCTGATCGTTAACTTTCGGACAAATGCAAAAACCAAAAACATACAGGTAGAAACAGTCAATTTTATAGAACCACAACTTACAAGCTAAAAAATATGAAAACATTAACTAAAGAATTACAGCAAGCCATTTCGCCGGCTCAGGCAATGGAGCTATTGATAGAAGGTAATAAGCGCTTTGTAAATAACCTCAAAGTAAACAGGAATTTGTTACAACAGGCAAATGAAACCTCAGATGGGCAGCACCCATTCGCAGTTATTTTGAGCTGCATCGATTCAAGGACATCTGCAGAACTGATCTTTGATCAGGGTCTGGGAGACGTATTCAGTGTTCGGATTGCAGGTAATATCCTGAATGAAGACATCCTTGGAAGCATGGAATTTGGATGTAAGGTAGCAGGTTCGAAGATCATTGTTGTATTGGGCCATACTAAATGTGGCGCGGTTAAAGGTGCCTGCGATCATGTTGAAATGGGTAATCTCACCTCCCTTTTAACCAAAATCAGGCCGGCGGTAGATGATGAAACCACCGTAATTTCTCAGAGAAATTCATCCAATGCAGAGTTTGTTGAAAAAGTTTCTGCAATCAATGTGAAACGTACAGTAAAAGCAATTATGGAAAGAAGTCCGATTCTCAAAGAAATGATCGAAGCCGGGCAAATTGGTATTGTTGGTGGTACACACGATATAACTACTGGTGTTGTGGAGTTCTACAAGGACACACAGATCTTCAATTAATACTTTATTCATATATAGTTCGGGGTGATCCGGTAAATTTTACCGGAGACACCCCGAATCTATTTGTGAACCAGCCATGCTGGCAAGACATTCACCTTTAAAACAATTTCCTGAAATTAGTCGTATGAAAAAAATACTTTTAGCCGCCTTTTTAAGTCTTTTTACAACACTCTCCTTTGCACAGAATACCAGAATAACTGACCGGAATACAATCGGCTGGCTGGCATATAGCGGAACTATACGATTAGATCAGAAATGGAGCCTCCACACCGAGCTGCAGCTTCGAAGGGATCGACTGATTACTGATCCTCAGCAAAACCTTATCAGAACAGGAATCAATTATACCCTGAACAATAAGCTTAGTTTAAGAGCCGGTTATGCTCTGGCAGAAACTTATAATTATGGCGATATTCCTCTCAATAACCTGGGAAAACAATTTACAGAACACCGGATTTATCAGATGGCTACATTAAACGATAAATCAGGAATATTTGAATTCAGCCACCGTTTCATGCTCGAGCAAAGATGGATTGGGAGATACACAAACGCTTCATTAACAAAAGAGGATGATTTTGTGTATTGGAACAGAATGAGGTATATGTTCAGAACAAATATTCCGCTAAAAGGAAGAACTATCACTGATAAAACACCTTACCTGGCATTTTATGATGAAATTCTGATCGGATTTGGTAAAAACGTCAATGAAAATATATTCGACCAGAACAGGCTGGCAATCCTGCTTGGCTACCGACTTTCAGCAAAAGCACGTATTGAAGGCGGCTATTTGAATCAGATAGCACAATTATCAAGAGAAGTCAATGGAAGAAATGTATTTCAGGATAATAAAGGGGTTCTTTTGAGCACTATTCTGAATTTTTAGCTCATCTTATATCGCAAAATTAGTTTTCATCCAGTTTAAAAACCTGAGATGATTAATTTAACTGAGTATAATCCAATAATGTCGTAGTATTCCCGTTAATTAGTAATTAGCTGTAACTACTTTTTATTAAAGGGTTCACTATTCGGCATAATATGAAAAAGCTCTCATTAATTTTTTGCATTCTGATCTTTTCTGGCATCTCCTGCAAAACCCAAAAAGCCCCCAGAGCACCTAAAATTGAGGTTCCGATTGCAATAAATATTCAGGCCGAGAGCAGTGCAAATACAAATTTTATCAACCTTAGTTATTATCGTTTTCAGTTACTCAATGCAATAGAACAATTTCAGAGTGTAAATTTTGTACTTGTAGAAGCCGATGAAAATCCGGAGGTAGTACTCAATATCGATATTGAAAATTTTATGCTCTGGCCAAAAGATGAACGGGTTTCAAGAAGGAGGGTAAGCCGGAACATTGTAGCAGGTACAGATTCAAACGGAAAACCTGTTTATCAGACAGTTACTGCAGTCGTAGATATTGTTCAGATCCAGCAAAGAACAAATGCACGATTTAAAACATCCTTATCGATTAAGGCAGAACCGCCGGTAAAATTTCAAAAAACATTTGTCGCCAACTACAATTATGTAAATTCCTATGTTGATAATATTCAAGGTGATATGAGGGCGCTGGATCCTTCGATCAGCATGTCACGAGGAATGCTAACTGACCTTACAGAGGATGATTATATTCTGATTTTATCAAAACAGGAAATGATCCGACGCTTAGGCGATGAAGTCCGAAAATTTTACGATTCAAAAACTAAAGCCCCCAAATAAACTAAACGGGTTTGCTACCTTTGCAGGGCATGGCGGCTCAATTGTATAAACCCTTCGAACGATTAAATTTCAGTAAACAATTCTGCTTCCTTAGCGGCGAAAAACTTCAGTCGGCTGAAGAGGAAATCACTGTATTTCCGCTCTGGCTGATGCAGGAATATGATCTTCAGGATAAGCCATTTAAACTTCTCGATGAAAGTATGTCGACTTACAGCGACATGAAACTACCATGTTCAGGGAAAATTTATGAGCAGGCAATAGAGCCTCTGGAAGATGAAATAAGAACTGCCTTTTTAGCAGGATATGATTCAGTTAAGCAATTACCCGAGTTAAGATTATTTCAATGGATTGCTAAAATGGTTTATGGTATCCTTTTCAACGAAATACGCATTGGGATGATGCAGCAGAAAGCTAAGAATGAAGAGTTTATTCTCTCGCAATCTCTGATTCACAAGTTCAGCAACCTTCATCTCATGCTTCAGTCAGTAAATCAGCCTGTAATTTTTGAAGGTAATAATCCCTGGAGCATAAGAATCTTTAAACTTGAGAGCAGTAAAGACCTGTTCAACTACCGTGATGAGATTAATACGCTCACCTTCTCTTTAGCAATGAAGAATTTTGGAATCATTGCATGCCTGCAGGATAATGGTACCAATGCGATTTATCACAAGGAAATTCTTTCAAAACTATCCGGTAAATCAGTACATCCTGCACAATTGGAGGAAGTTTTTGCACGGTTTTTCTATTCTAATTACCTCTTCAACCGTTTACCGGAATACACTGTCATGCCAACCGAAGATGCAATTTATATTGAGGCCATGCCCTTGCGGGGAATGAGCAATAAGCCACTTTTTGATTTCTGGCAAAATAAAACCTATGCTCAGGTGTTGGAAAATTTCTGGAAGCCATGGGGTATCCTCTTATTCGAAATTCTTAAAGATCCAGAGAATCCTCTTAGCTATCTGCTAGATAAAAATAAGGAGTTTATTCCGGCCGAATCTGTTGATTTGCCATCATAAAGTTCTGTATATCAGTTTAATAATGTGACAGGTAGATTTTGGAAAATCATCCTCCGGTTAACTGATTAACAAAATAGCCTGCAATATCCGGGTAATAAATAATTGTAAACAGGACTCCAGTCAATGCACCGTAGAAGTGAGCATCATGATTAATTGCATCTCTTGAATTACGGGAAGCATATATACAATAACCAAGAAATAGAAAACCGTACAAAACCGCAGGAATAGGAATGGGAATTGGGAAGATCATCATTTTATTCATCGGATAGAATAAAATATAGCTGAATACCACGGCACAAACGGCGCCTGAAGCCCCCAAACTGTTAAACCAGAAGTGCTCCCTATGCTTAAAAATAGAAGTGATATCACTTAAAACAATGCTTACAATGTATAATAATCCAAACTGGAAATGACCCCAGCTACTGAGTGAAACAAAGGTTTTTTCAAGGGTGAAGGCGAAGAAATAGTAGGATAACATATTCACCAGCAGGTGTGGCCAGTCTTTATGAATAAGACCGCTGGTAATCATGCTGTACAGTCGGCGCCCACGACTTACACTATATGGGTGAAGCATAAATTTACCATAAACCTCCGCATTCGAAAAGGCATAAATACTGGTAACAATGGTGAAAATAAAAATTATTGTTGCAACAGGGGTATCGTTAATATAACTCTCCATCAATTTAATTCAATTTTGGCAGGACTCATTAAACGGCCCACCGGGTATCTCAAATGTGTTTTCTCGTAATGTTCTGAATTCCTGTAAACCCAGTCTAGTTGTGCTGAGGGGCTTTGCAGCAATGCGGAATTTTTTTTCTTCTCTTCTTCAAGCCTTGCTAACAATGCTGGATCCTGTTTTACTAGTCGGGCTGCTTCATCCTCAAAAACATAATCAGAAAAATGTTCTTTCTGACCCAGTACTGAATCAAAGAAATTCCAGGCAAAGAACGAATCTACACCCTGAGGTTCAAGGG
>CAZGCG010000023.1:0-13745 GCA_964524205.1 uncultured Sphingobacterium sp.
GGTAACATAATTCCACCAGAACCAACCCGTATGGTTTTTGTACCTGCTGCTATATGTGAGATCAGAATCGAGGTGGCTGAACTTGCAATACCTGCCATATTGTGATGCTCTGCCATCCAATACCGGGAATATCCGAATTTTTCACAATTCCTTGCCAGATCCAAACTGTTTTTAAATGAGTCGGATGGCGTTTTTCCTGACAGAACCGGAACAAGATCAAGAACCGAAAACGGGATGGATAAGTTTGAAACTGAGACAGAAGAATCTTCCATAATTTTACAGGATATTCCCGGAGATTATGTCCCGGAAATATTCTGCAAAATTAAGATTTTAGATTTCATTTATGGCTCCTGTTATAATCTGAGTGTCACAATAGAAGCAGAGTTCATCTGATCAATACCAGCTGTTAGTGTTCGGCTTGTGAGCCTCTTCAGGCTCTGCCGCAGGAACAACAGCCTTGGTTTTCGACACAGGCACCGATGCCCTCTTATTGATTTCGGATGGCCTGTCAGGCTGACTAATAGGTTTAGCAACAGGCTCCTTTTCAACTTCAATGGGCTCAGAAATCAGATAAGGCATAGCAATAATCTCTTTCTGGACTTTTGGAGGTAGCCGGTTCTCTACCTTCTCAATAAGATCACGCTCATCAATATTCCCTTCAATCCGGATCATTCCATTGATAGTACATCCGGGCTCTACATTAATAGATTTAGCCCTGATATTCCCGCATATTATGGCCGAACTTTTAATAAGCGCAGACTCAGTAGATATAATGTCTCCGATTACTTTTCCATTAATATTACAGGTCCTGGAAGTGATATTGCCTGATATTTCTGCAGTTGGGGCTACGGTGACTTCTTTCAGGGAATAGATGTTACCGATAAGCCTTTCATCAAGGATTACAGAACTTGAGGAAATAAAATTATCATCAACCCTGATTATCGTAGTGTGAAAGTCTGCAACGATCTCCTTTTGGCGGTCCTTTTTATCGAGATATTTCTTAATAAAATTTACAGCCCTGCCGATCATTCTGTCAATGTAGTTACAACAGTTGTTGCATTACCAATATCCAATCCAACAGAAGATTGCTTTTTACCTCCTGAAACACGAAGTGAATTAAGTGTGTAGCCCTTACTTGCCAGACTGGCAGGATCAGTTACAAACTCAAGCTGTGCGATTTCGCCAAATTCATTCTTAAAGCACTCTACCAGATCCTGATACAACATGGCACCGCCACAAAGATATACCTTGTTGGATTTCATGAGGTTCGCATCCGTAATTACATTTCTCAGATTTGGTGAAATAACCTCATTATAATATGATCTTAAAACATTTCTTCTGATCTCTCTAAGATCAACATTCTTTCTGTTCAGAATTATATAACCTTTCTGGAATGCTTCATCCATCAGATGTGCATTTCTGAAACCAAGATAGTGGCTCTTTTCAAGCTCACTCATCATCATGTTTACAGCATATTTCAGTCCATGCGTGCTGACCATAGTCTGCTCAACAATTCCTGATTCCATGCTCAGAACAGATTCAAATGTTCCGAATCCGCAGCTTAAGACAAAGAAATTTCCTTCAGCCTGATGTTCCCCTTTTCTCAATGCAATTGTACAACCTACAATCTCAGGTATTACTTCCACGTTCTGAACATCTAAAATAACAGATCTCTTACCGCTGTTACTGTAAGTAGACGCATCAAACTCGATGATATGGGTTTTCTTCAGAAACTCAGTTGCCATATCCTTATAAATCCTGTAGGTAGAATATGGAAAACCAGTTGTAATTGTTAATGGCTGCTCAGCTGTATCAGAAACCAGAAGTAATGCTGCTTTAACAAGTAACTGATAATCAAGATCCGTTGGAGCCGAATTAATGAATTTATGTGGCAATTGCCCCTCACTCATAGCTAGATTACCACAGATATACCATTGATTCTCATGAAAGATCTTCAAACCATTTAATAGGTCCTTTGAGGTATTGCTAAGGTTGGCGTTACTATTTTCTATTAAGCTGGAAAACGACTGAATTGCAAACATTCTGTTATTTAAATTAGAGTTTATATATGTGTTAATTTCTATTTCACTTCAAATCCTTTACAGAAGAACATATATTCCTTAAAGGATTCATTTGTTCAAACCCTGATAATGCGAACTTAACAAATGAAAACTAAATTAGGATAATTTTATTGATTTAGAATAAACATACAATTAAATTGATAAAATGTTTTAAAAAAACAATAAAATCCCGTATCATAGCCTTGCGAATGGTTACAGAAAAAAATCGTTTCTATTCCTAAAATAATGAGATAAATGATATTTTCGAAATCAGATTTTAGTACTGTTTTGATCGTAGGCTCCAATAAGGGCGAAACAAAATCTCTGCGTGTCAAAACAAAACACATCAACCGCTTAAAACATTACGCCCTTACAATTGGTATAACAATTTTTATTCTGACCTGTACAATAATTTTCCTTTCGCTTGAACTCAGCAAAATTGAAAAGGAAAGAATTGCCTACAACAGAGAAATCGCACATTTAAAAAAACAGATTCCACCACCCACAGATAGTACGCATGCCCGGAATTACATACAGAACATCGAAAATAAGCTGAAAAAAATCAATCAATACCTCATTAAAAGAGGAATAAAGGGATTTAAAGTAGATGATGTTGGGGGTAATAATGAAGCAGTTTCAGAGCTTAGCACAGAAGAAACTTATGCATTATATGATGAGCGTCTTGAAGATTTTCTTCTGGGCGTGGCCTTCACTCCGATGGGATATCCTGCCAACTACGTTATAAATTCAACCTTTGGCTATCGTGGTGATCCAATCAGACGGGGAAGGGTAGAGTTTCATCCGGGTATAGATTTTAAAGGCCGGAGAGGCGATGCAGTAAAAAGTACTGCAGACGGTAAAGTTGTGGTTGCCGGCTGGTTTCAGGGATATGGCAAATGCGTAAAGATCAGGCATAAAAATAATCTAGAGACTCTTTACGGCCATTTGTCAAAGATCAATGTTAAAGTAGGACAAAACGTAAATACAGGTCAAATTGTCGGGCAGGTTGGATCAACCGGCTATTCTACCGGAAATCACCTCCATTACGAAGTCAGAAAGAATGGAAAACCTGTCAATCCAAAAAATTTCCTAAGTATAAATTAAGCAAATGGCTGGCTCTAAAAACGGACAAAGCACTTCTGCCCCGACACTAATCAGTAAAGGTTGTGTTGTTCATGGCAGGATTGAGTCGGATGTTTTTGTCAGAATTGACGGGCATATAAAAGGCGACCTGATTATTGGCGAGGGATTAATTATTGGCGAGAACGGAATAATTGAGGGGAATATTAAAGCCAGGGAAATTGTAGTTTTTGGTACGGTTAACGGAAGCGTTACAGCAGATTCTATTGACATAAAAAGCTCAGGTAATATTCTTGGCGAACTTCATACAAATTCCTTGCAGGTTGAAACAGGAGCTACCTATATTGGTAATGTCATCATGGATAAGGTGCAGCTTAAAAAAGAAAGCACTGCCATAATGAAATAATTTATCTCTCTTATCTGATTCCCTCTCTTTTGAGTAGTCCTGCCTGTAATTCAGATTATCCTTTTTAGCCTATTGTATATTTTTACAAATGAATTTACTTATTAAACCGATATTTGATATCGTAAAATATAGCATCAGATTGATATAAATTAAAACATCAACATCCAGGTCAAAAACCAAATCAATTATTTATCCCAAATCCAATGAGAATAAAATTTCTGTTTTTTACTTTACTAATCCTTGCATCACTTGCCACAAATGCACAACAATCTAAAGCACAAATACAAGCTAAAAATACCAATCTACCACGCCCCAAACTAGTAGTAGGATTAATGGTAGATCAGATGAGGTGGGATTATTTATACCGTTTCTACGAGCGTTATGGAAATGGAGGATTTAAGCGAATGCTGAACGAAGGATTTTCCTGTGAAAACGCTTATATTAATTATGTTCCAAGTGTTACCGGAATTGGGCATGCTACAGTTTATACAGGCTCTGTTCCTGCGATTCATGGCATCACCGGGAATGACTGGATCATTCAGGCAACAGGACAAAGTATGTATTGCTCTGCCGATTCAACAGTAAGCACTGTCGGAAGCAATACAATATCAGCAGGCCAAATGTCTCCAAGGAACCTACTGGTAACAAGCATGACTGATGAATTGAGGCTAGCAACAAATTTCAGATCTAAAGTTATTGCTATCGCATCAAAAGACCGCGGTTCTATTCTTCCTGGTGGACATAGTGCCAATGCAGCGTATTGGTATGATGGCAGTTCAGGCAACTGGATTACAAGCACTTACTATATGAAGCAGCTCCCTGCCTGGCTTACAAAGTTCAATGAACAGAAATATCCTGAAAAATATTTAAAACAGGATTGGAATACCTTATATCCAATCGAAACTTATCTTCAGAGCACAAAAGACGATGTTCCTTACGAAGGAAAGTTTCCGGGAATGAGTACCTCAACACTTCCTGTCAAAACTTCAGAAATGCTAAGCCGTGGATTGGGTCTGTTAACCAGTACTCCTTATGGAAGTTCCCTGACCCTGGACCTGGCAAAAGCTGCAGTTGAAAATGAAGCAATGGGAGCTGATGCGATTACAGATTTTCTTGCAATCAGTGTTTCTTCACCCGATTATGTCGGACATCAGTTTGGACCAAATTCTGTTGAAGTTGAAGATACCTACCTGCGACTTGACCGCGATCTGGCAACATTCTTTAGCTATCTTGATACGAAGGTAGGAAAAGGGAATTATACAGTATTTTTAACAGCCGATCATGCCGTTCAGCATAATGCCGGGTTTTTGAATGACAATAAAATCAGTGCCGGAGTTTTCCCAAGTTCTGCGGTTTTAAAAGAATTAAATAAGCAGCTTGAAGCTGAGTTTAAGATTAAAAATATTGCACTTAGTTTTAGCAACTATGCGGTAAGTTTCAACTATGCAGTAATTAATGCAAATAAATTAAACGAAGACGCAATTAAGAAGAGTACAATGGAATTCCTGAAAAAGCAGGAAGGAGTAGCTTTTGTAGTTGATATTCCAAATGCTCAGAATGCTACAATTCCGGAAGTCTATAAAGAAAAAATAATTAATGGTTATCATCCTGACCGCAGCGGAGTGATACAAATTGTGCTTGAACCGGCATGGTATTCAGGCTCATCACCACGGTCTACCGGAGCAACCCATGGTACTATGAATCCTGCCGACGTTCATATTCCAATGGTTTTTATGGGCTGGGGAGTTAAACAGGGAAAATCAAACAATTCATATAACATGACCGATATCGCTCCTACAATCAGTGGACTCCTGCGTATTCAGGAACCTAATGGAAATATTGGCAAGGCAGTTAATGAAGCTTTGAAATAACCTTTTATGAAGTCTGAGGTCTGAGGTCTGAAGTCTGACCTCAGACCTCAGACTTCATAAAACGCTTGTTATACTTAATCCAAAATTTCTTATATTCGTTTTGAGGTTAACTTAAAATGAGTATCTATAATTCCCTTAAGGATAGTGAGTTATTAGGCCTTCTCAGGTCGGGTAATGAAAAAGCTTTCGCTGAAATTTATGAGCGATACTGGGGGCTTATGTTTCATCATGTACTCAAAATGACAGGTGATAAGGATGAAACGAAAGATCTTGTTCAGGAGCTGTTTACAAACCTTTGGTTAAATGTTGAGCAAATAGAACCCGAAACCAACATTTCTGCTTACCTCTATGTTTCTGCAAGAAATAAAGTAATTAACCTGATCAGGCATGATAAGGTTAAGAATAACTATTTGTCTTCCTTAAGCAATTTCGCGAACCATCATCAGAATTCAATCCTTGAACAATTAAGTGCAAAAGATCTTTCAATTGCAATTGAAAGAGAGATTCAGAACCTGCCATGTAAAATGCGGGAAATCTTTGAACTTAGCCGTAAAAAATTCCGCACTCACAAAGAAATCGCTGAGGAACTCCAAATATCTGACAAAACCGTTAAAAAGCAGATTAACAATGCCATTAAAATTCTCCGTTTGAGATTAAACATCTTCATACTTATCCTTACAATCTTACTTAGCCTACTGAGTAATACCTCAAGCATTTAACACAACTTAAAGCCCCCCTAAATTTATTTTCGATTTTTCTACTACCTGAGCTGCTTCAAATTGTCTTATCATAAATTAAACAATAGTTATGACCGGACCGGAAGCCAAACAGCTCCTAAAAAAATATAATCAAGGCAATTGCACAGCTGAGGAAAAGGCCTTGGTGGAGCGATGGTACCTATCGGAGTCATCCAAACAAACTTTACCCGAAGATCAGAATCAGGAAGATTTCACCGCTGAGAAGATTCAGATGTGGCATGAAATAAATGAAATGAGTGGTATTGAAAATAAAAGTGGCTTCTCCCGAATCATTCTTTGGGGGACTTCAATTGCAGCCGCAGTATTAATCACAATAAGTGTCGGAAGCAATTTTTTTAATACAAACGAAACAAATTTAGTTCTAAAAGAAACAAGACCAAGGGTTTACGACAAAAATCCTGGTGGAAATAAAGCTGTTTTAACCCTTGCAGATGGAACTAAAATTGTGCTTGACGATGCAGTAAATGGGACTATTGCCAAACAGGGAGGAATAAATATCAGCAAAGCGGCAGACGGATCTATTATCTATGATATGCCAGAAATTGCAGGGAATAACTCTGAAACAGCTCTTTTTAACACAATCGAAACACCTAAAGGGGGTAAGTATCAGATCATCTTACCGGATGGATCCAAAGTCTGGCTAAACTCGGTCTCTTCCCTTCGTTTTCCTGCAATATTTAGTGGCAGGGAGCGAAATGTAGAACTTACAGGAGAAGCATTTTTCGAGGTTGCCAAAAATATCAATAAACCATTTATAGTAAAGACTAATGATATGAATGTGTTTGTGACCGGGACCCAGTTTAATGTGATGGCCTATTCTGATGAAAACTATACTGCTACTACACTAGTAGAGGGTTCTGTCCATGTAAGTAATCTCAATAGTGACATTGTTCTCAAACCCGGTGAACAAGTGGTTTCAAATGAGGGGGCAAAACTTAGCAAGAGGATTGCGGATGTAGAACAAAATATTGCCTGGAAAAATGGCTTGTTCCAATTCAACGATTCAGATATGCGCACGGTGATGAATCAAATCAGCAGATGGTATGACGTTTCAATCGAGTACAATGGTGCGGTGCCCGAAAAGCATTTTGGAGGTTATATTTCCAGAGATTCAAAGCTTTCACAGGTTTTAAAGATGCTTGAACTAAGCGGAGTAAAATTTAAAATAGAAGAGAAAAAAATTATTGTTTTACCTTAAAAACATCGCCTATGGACCCATAAATCTACTTCCAAAAAAGGCCCAATAAAAATCCGGAAACGTTGCAGCGTTCCCGGAGATAAAATAAAGGGGCTAAAAACTCACTCTTAAGTAATATTCTATTCACCCTAAATCATGTAAAGTTATGCAAATTACTGCTTTTTGCAAAAAAGAACCTTTCAGTAAACTGAGCAGGTTCGCTTATTCTCAATTAATACGAGTTATAAAATTTATTGATCCGGGATTTTTCCCGGTTTTAGTATCAGAAATCAATCGAGCCAAATTAATAAGGCAAATTATCCTGAAGATGAAATTAACTGCCGCCGTATTATTGATCGCCTGTTTACAGGTTAGTGCATCAGGGTTTGCCCAAAAGATCACTATATCCAGGCATAATGCCCCGGTTGAGCAGGTTTTAAAGGAAATAAAGAAACAAACAGGATACTTATTTTTTTACAATCAGGAATGGATAAAACAGGTAAAGGCTGTTGATATTGATGTAAAACAAGCCTCAATTGATGAAGTCCTGAAAATTTGCTTTTATAATCAGCCGGTAAATTATTCAATTGTTGATAAAACAATAATTCTGTCAAAAAAGGAACTCTTTACCCCAAATGCTGAAATTCCAATCTTCAAAGAGGTCCCTCCAAAAGAAGTTAAAGGTAAGATAACCGATAGTTCAGGTGAAACTCTCCCTGGAGTAAGTGTTCGTGTAAAAGGAACCAATACAGGAACAACAACGGATATTAACGGAAATTATACCATCACCGTGCCTGAAGATAATTCTGTTTTGGTATTTACTTATATCGGTTATGTAACCAAAGAAGTTGCTGTTAGCAACCGTACTGCGATCAATGTTACTCTGGAAGCAGCCAATACTGCTCTTACTGAAGTAGTTGTAATCGGATATGGCACCTCTAATTTAGCAAATTTAACAGGTTCAGTTTCTACTGTTGATGTTGAAAAAGCAATGTCATCACGTCCTGCAACCAATGTTGCTTCCATGCTTGAAGGGCAGGTTTCGGGGGTATTTATTCATACAAATTCCGGACAGCCTGGTGCTGAAGGGATGAATGTACTGATCAGAGGTCAGGGAAGTATGGGAGATTCGCAACCACTTGTAATTGTAGATGGTTTAGAATCCTCTATGGATAATATCAACCCATTCGATATCGAAAGTATCAGTGTTCTGAAAGATGCGGCTTCTGCCTCAATCTATGGAACAAGGGCTGCAAACGGTGTAATTCTTGTTTCAACAAAAAGAGGAAAAGAAGGACCAATCCAGATAAGATACAATACCTATTTTGGAAAGCAGGATCCTACAGCAGTTCCTGATTTCCTGGGATCTGCAGATTATGCCGAACTTCATAATGAGGCCAGGGCAAATGCAGGATTATCCCCAACTTTTACCACTGATGCCATTGCAAAATACCGAGCAGGAAATGATCCTAACTTCCCAAGCACCGACTGGATGAGTGTATTGTATTCAGGATCAGGCGGTTCACAGTATCATGGCCTGGATTTTTCGGGAGGAACAGAAGCTACAAGATATAACATCTCTATGGCTTACAATGAACAAAAAGGGGTCATAAAAGCTGTTGATGCAGAACAGTTAAACTTCCGCTTCAATGTTGACAATAAGATCAATAAATGGCTTAGTGTAGGTATAAACACGGCACTGAATCGAGCAGTTAATACCATTCCATTAACCGGCCCAGAACTTACCCGTGGTGGTGATCTGCAACAGTTCTATAATTCTGTGACGCATATCCCCCCTACTCAGAAGCTTAAATTAGCAGATGGCTCATGGTCGGGTGAATACCCGCTGGGGAATTTTGCAGCATGGATTGATCAGGGAAACTTAAGGGCAATCAAAGGCAATCAATTGGTGGGTACCATATTTTCGGATGCCAAAATAATTAAAGGACTTTCCTGGAGAAACAGAGCAAGTGTTGATTATACATTCCGGGAAACAACCAACCATATTTCTCAATTTACGTATGGTGGCGGACAAGTTTCAGGACCTTCCTCAAATCAGGAGACTGTGGACCGATTCGGAATACTGGATATGGAATCCCTGTTTTCATATGATAACAGATTTGGAAAGCATGGAGTAAAAGGCCTCGCCGGTGCATCAACCCGAACAGAGGATATGTATTCTACTATGGCCTATCGATTAGGCTTCCCATCCAATGATTTGACAGCGATCAGTGCAGGTAGTACTGCCGGTCTGTTAAATTCAGGAACAGACAGAAGAGCAACACTGGGCTCATATTTTGCACGAGTAAACTATGATTATGACGGCAAATATATGTTCGAAGCTAACATCCGGAGAGACGGTTCTTCAAAATTTGCAAGAGGAAATCGCTGGGGATGGTTCCCTTCATTTTCTGCAGGATGGGTGATGAGTGATGAGAGTTTCATGAAAGATATAAACTGGCTTAATTTCTTAAAATTAAGAGCATCATGGGGCCAGTTGGGTAACCACAGGATCGCTGACTTCATGTACCTGCCTTTAATCACTTTAGGTCAGAATTATGCTTTTGGAGGTGCCAGTGCTACAGGTGCGGCTCAGACTACTGCAAACAACCCTGATATTACCTGGGAAACAACTACAGAGAAAAATATAGGTTTAGACCTAAAGTTCTTAAAGAACAGAATTTCAGTAAGTCTTGATGCTTATGACAGATACACCGATGATATCCTGACCGTTGTACCAGTATCTGGAACATTTGGCCTTCCGGCTCCTACTGTAAATTATGGTGCAATGAGCAATAAGGGAATTGAAACGGAAATGAGGTATTCAAAAATGAAAGGCGAATTCCAGTTCGATGTTTCCCTGAATGGTTCTTACAACAAAAACAATGTAGAAAAATATTTCAGCAGGGATATTTTCGATGTTGCGGGCGAAGGTGGAGCTATTGTTAGAGAAAAAGGCACCCCATGGAATTCCTATATCGGGTATGAGTGGATAGGTTATTTCATGAGCGATGCAGAAGCAAAAACAGGAGCTGTTCATAATCCAAACGTTGGTGCAGGAGATTTGAAATTCAAGGATCAAAACGGGGACGGAAAAATTGACGGAAGCGATCGGGTGGTACTTGGAAATACTGTTCCAAAATTCACCTATGGAATGAACCTGGGATTCAGATATAAAGGATTTGATTTCTCAACTTTCTTCCATGGTGCAGAAGATGTTTCCAGATACCTCAGGGTTCGTGGCTATATGCCATTTATGCGAAACGGTAAAGCTTTGAGCATGCACCTTGACCGAATGATCGTGCAAAACGGAGTGGTTGTAAAACAAGGCTATTTCCCTAAAACACAACTGGAAGGCGGAGCAGGAGGAAAAAATGTTGTTGCAAGTGGATTCTCAATACATGATGCCTCTTACCTGAGAATGAAAAATATTCAGCTTGGATATACTTTACCATCCTCATTAACAAAGAAAGCATTTATGTCGCGGGCAAGAATCTATCTGAGTGGTGAAAACCTGCTTACATTCACTAAGTTCCCTGATGGATATGATCCGGAAGCAAACAATACTGCATTCCATGGACACGTATTCGGAGGTGCCGCAGGCTGGAGTTACCCTCAGGTTAAATTCTACACAGTTGGTCTTAATGTAAACTTCTGATCAATAGAAACACATTATTAAATAGCTAAAAAATAAACAAATGAAAAAGTTTAAATATATATTTTCAATGTTATTTATCAGTTTGGGAATGGCTTCCTGTACTGAAAAATTTCTGGATGCCGTACCTAATGATCAATTAAGTGGGGCCACTTTTTGGAAAACAGAAAGTGATATTAATATGGCTCTTGCGGGTGCTTACCGGGGATGGGAAAATGGGATGGACGTAGTGATGCGGGATGCGATGACCGACAACGACTATAGCTGGATGGCTGTAACTGGCTACCAGCAGGTTGGAAACGGAACAGTAAACCCCCAAAATGTTACCATAGGTAATGGCGGAAGGGTGTTCAGCTATGCACAAATCAGAAAATACAATTCCTTCCTCGAAAATATTGAGGGAATGACCATTGATGCGGCATTGAAGGAAAAGTTAAAATCTGAAGTCCGTTTTTTGAGGGCTTACGATTACTTCCTGAAAGCCATGTTTTTTGGTGATATGCCTCTGATCACAAAAACCACTCCTTCAACAGAATTACCATCACGTACTCCTGTTGCGCAAATTTATACTTTCATTCTTGACGAGCTCGATAAGATCAGCAAGATACTTCCTGTACAAAATAACATCACAGCAAAAGGACATGTAACCAGAGGCTCTGCATTGGCATTAAAAGCAAGATTAGAACTTTTTACAGGTAAATATGCAGAAGCCATGGCTTCATCAAAAGCTGTGATCGACATGGGCGTTTATGAGCTGCATCCAAATTATGAGCAGTTATTTTATCGTCAGAATAAAGCAAATAATAAGGAAGCAATCGCTGAGATTCAGCATATTCAAAATGATTATGCAACTTCCATTCCATGGCAGAGACTTCCGGCCTGGAAAGGTGGTTATTCTGAAAATGCTGTTTCCAGAAGTATTGTAGAAGAATACGAGACAATCAATGGATTAAAAATATCTCAGGATCCTGCATATGACCCAAATAAGCCATTTGCAAACCGCGATCCAAGATTGGCAATGTCTATTGCTTATCCGGGTTCGAACTGGTTTGGCAGAATATATACTGCACTGGATCCTCAATTTGGTGGAAGTTCAAATCCTGATTATTACCTGAACGATGGTTCAAAAGCTGCTCAAATGTCTAAGAAGTATCTTGATCCGGGAATTCAGAATGCTGAACGTCAGAATTTCGATGCGCCTATCATGGTGATCAGATTAGCTGAAATGTATCTAACCTATGCTGAAGCAGCTGTAGAAAGTGGTCAGAATCTGGTTCTGGGACTTGAGTATTTAAACAAAGTCAGAACACGTGCCGGACAAATAAATGCGACAGCATTGACCCGTGAACTGGTTCGACGCGAAAGAAGAGTTGAACTCGCATTTGAAGGCTTGAGATATTTTGATATCAAACGCTGGGATATCGGTCCTACAGTAATGAGCGGCCCCTTTTATGGTAGTCGCCTGGGTACAGTAAATCAAACTACAGGTGATGTTACCTGGGGAACAAACTATATTCTGGTCGAAAACAGAACATTCTATCCGCTCAGAAAATATCTGTTACCGATACCACAATCGGAAATAGATGTAAACAAGAATATGACACAAAATCCTGGGTATTAAAAACAAGAATCTTGTAGAAGATAGTATTGTAAATACAAATGAAAGTAGAAGTATAATGAAGTACGTTAAGATAGATTTGATAAATTCTTCAAAATGATACTTCACAAATGCTACACTGAAATACAGTTAAGCAAAGGATAAACCGATAAAATCGGTTTATCCTTTGCTTAACTTATTCAGGAAACATAATATTAAAATATAAAACCAAAATGGAAAGATCAACCTTTTTAAAATCCCTTGCGGGAGTGGGTGCAACCACACTCGGAATGGGATCTCTGAGTTCATTCAAGTCGGATATTAACACAATAGATCCGGATGTAATGCCCTCCCATATTACAGGTATGGCACCAGATTTTACGAAAATCAGGGATGATTTTCCGAGGGTTAAACAGGAAGTCTATATGGACAATGCCTCTACCCACCCAATCAATATTTATACTGCAGCAGCTCTTCATCGTTATGCCGAGTGGGCCAAAAACGAGGTTGGAGAGCCATGGTGGCCTCTTTATTCAGATACAAGGCAGGAATGCAAGGATAGTTTTGCAAAATTGATCAATGCAGATAAAGACGAGATTTCTTTTGCCAGAACTACTGTTGAAGCCGAAAACAATATTCTGAATGGAATGGATTTTAAAGGCGGAAATGTTGTAACCACAGACCTTCACTATTCTGCAAGCCTCTATAGTTATAAAATGCGTGAGCAGCGTGACGGTTTAAAAGTGAAAATTATTAAACATAATGACTGGCGTTTTGATGTCAAAGACTTTGAAGGTGTTATAGATAAAAACACAAAACTGGTTGCCATTACCCTTGTATCCAATGTCAATGGTTTTTTGGTTAAGGATGTCAAAGCAATCAGCGATCTTGCTCATGCCAATGGGGCAGTGCTTTATGTCGACTTCATTCAGGGCGTTGGTGCGGTACCTGTTGATGTCAAAGCAATGGGAATCGACCTTGCTGCCTGTTCAACTTTCAAATGGCTGATGGGAAGTAAAGGCTTTGGATTTATGTATGTACGTAAAGATTTGCAGGATACAGTAGTTCGTACTACTCATCATAATGGAGGAATCAGCTATAATTATGCACCATGGACTGATAAACCCGATCCATCAAAACC
>CAZGCG010000023.1:13845-18757 GCA_964524205.1 uncultured Sphingobacterium sp.
GAGGAATCAGCTATAATTATGCACCATGGACTGATAAACCCGATCCATCAAAACCTGAAATCAATTTTACTCCGGCTAAAGGCCCGGGAATTTATGAAGTAAGCTATCCTTCTTATGAAGGGGTTTCCTGTGCCATAGCTTCCCTTAAATACATTCACGCTCTGGGGGTCGACAATATCCGTAACTATGTTCGAACCTTAACTGATCGTCTGGCTAAGGAAATGCCCAAATTAGGCTACCCTACGATCACCCCTGAGGGAAATGAGAGCCCGATCATTGTATTTACTGCAAAAGATCCGGATGAAACGATGCGCAAACTTCGTGCTGCTAAAGTCCATGTGGCGATGCGTTTCGGAAATAAACTCAGGATTTCACCATCGATCTACAATAACCAGGCAGATATTGACAAACTGCTCAGTACGCTTTCATAATGAGTACATTTCAGGGAGGGTAATTTGAAATTCCCCTTCCTGAAATCTTGTGAATATTCCCGCAATTTCAAGTAAATTATCGGCTCTTATCACAATAAGTTCAATTTTTCCTTTTCATAATAAGATATGAAAAATATAGACAGGCGTGAATTCTTATCTGGTCTTGCATCAGCAGGTGCAGGCTTAGCTACAATCAATCCTATTCAAATTTTGGCAAATAATCAATCCCAAAAAATCACCCGCATTGGAATAATCGGGCTTGATACTTCACAGGTGACCATGATTATTAGTCATATCAACAATATTCCCGGACCTGGATATGATGTTGTACAACCCATTTGGGATAGTTCATTCGAGGGATTCAGGGTTACCGCAGCCTATCCTTATGGAAGCAAAAAAATAGAATCAAGTATCAAGCAAATCCCAACTTATGTTGGAAAAATGAAGGAAAACGGTGTCGAACTGGTAGACTCAATTCAGGCTTTGCTATCCAGGGTAGATGCAGTTATGCTGATGACTTTCGACGGTCATCCACGCGTTGAACAGGCAATGGAAGTGATAAAAGCTGGTAAACCACTGTTCATCAACAAACCCTTCGCAGCCTCATTAAAAGATGTTATTACAATTATGGACGCTGCAAAAAAATATAATTGTCCCATTTTTTCCTCTTCACCAACAAGATATTTAAAAGGCGCTCAGGCCGCCCGAAATGGTTCGATCGGCGATATTATGGGAGCAGATTCTTACAGCGGATGTCCTCTTGAACCAACTCATCCCGATTTTTACTGGTATGGAATTCACGGCATTGAAATTCTGTTCACTATAATGGGAAAAGATTGCCAGACGGTACAGCGCAGGCATACTCTAAATACAGACCATGTATTAGGAACCTGGGACAATGACCGAATCGGTACCTATAGGGGAATCCGAAAAGGGAAAGTTACACATAGTGGAGTTGCCTATGGCTTAAATGAGATCCTGCCCGCTGGTTCTTTTAATGATGTAGGTCACCGCCCACTGGTTATTGACATGCTGAAATTCTTCAAAACCGGCATTAGCCCGGTCAGTATAGAAGAAACCCTGGCAATACATGTATTTATGGAAGCTGCAGATGAAAGTAAAAGGCAGGGAGGGGCCCCTGTAAGTATGAAGGCTGTATTGGCTAAAGCACAATCATAATAATTTGGTTTAAAAAACTTAAGTAAAAAAAACTGATCGAGCAATTTTAATTTAATTAATCCGATGAAACAAAAAATCCTAATTCTGAGTTACCTTATTGTATTCAACTTTCTCATTACATCCTGTAAAAATGATACAATTGAAGTCACCGTTTCAGAAGGTACTAACATGGCTGCTGCATTATCCCCTGATAAATCAAGCCTGGCCATTTCCCTTCAGGGAACAATCTGGACGATCCCTGTTGAAGGCGGAAAAGCGAAAAGTGTAACCGATGAAATGGGAGATTCTCAGGAGCCCGATTGGTCACCGGATGGGGAAAAAATTGTTTTTCACTCCTACCGTGATGGCACTTATCATATCTGGACGATCAACAAAGATGGCTCAGATTTAACACAATTAACATCCGGCATATCGGATAACAGGGAACCGGATTGGTCACCTGATGGTAAATCAATCGTGTTCTCTTCTGACAGAAGCGGAAATTACGATATCTGGCAAATTGATCTTTCAAGCAAAGAGATCAAACAACTCACAAGCGATAAGGCAAATGATTCAAATCCTGCATTTTCTAACAGCGGAACAAAAATCGCTTTTGTTTCACAAAGAACTGAGTCAGGTATTTATATTCTTGAAAGCGGAACAGAGAAACTGGCGGTTCCTGAAGCTATGCGTATTGCTGCACCTTCCTGGAATGCTGATGACAGCAAGCTAAGCTATGTAGCTTTCACTGGTAAGACAATGCTTTTTGATGATAAAAATACAAGTTATATCTATATGGCTAACCTGAGTAATGGTACTACTGAACAAATTTCAACAGGGGATGAAGATCTCTTCCCCTTCCGAATTAACTGGGCAGCTGATAATAAATTAATCTATACTGCAGATGGACTTATCAGGATAAGAACAATTGGACAATCTGCTATTGAAACTATTCCTTTTGAAGCTACTTTTACCCTCAACCGTAAGCCTTACGAAAAGAAAAAATATGATTTTGATAATACAGAGGACCATAAAGCCTTAGGAATTGCAAGTCCGGTGGTATCTGATGATGGTAAAAAAATAGCTTTTGCAGCTAAAGGCGACATCTTTATTCAGGAAATTGATGGCAAACTTATACAGCTGACCAATGATTCTTTTGTAGATCTGGAACCTGACTGGTCGCCTGATGGCAATACTCTGGCCTATATTTCTGACCGGGGAGGCATCATGAATGTTTGGTTACATGATCTGAAAACAAATCAGAGTCGCCTGCTTTCCAAACAGATTATTGAAGATACATCCTACCCTACCTGGTCGCCGGATGGTAAAAAAATTGCCTATTATACCCAGAACTACATGAAGAAATGGGGCTATGGCATCCTGCATATTGCCGACGTGGCTAGTGGAGAAGTTAAAGTAGCGAATAAAACGGTTTGGGTACCCAGCAAGCCTTCCTGGTCACCAGATGGAAAGACAGTGGCTATGATGGCATTAAAAGCTCATTCAACCCGTTTCAGGGAAGGCTTTAATAACTTCATGCTTGTATCACTTGAAAAAGACACCGCTATCCTGGTTAGCCCTGATTCAGAGAAGCCGCTTGGGATGCGAGTACAGAATGGACCGGCCTGGTCACCGGATGGAAAAACAATGGCTTATACTAAAGATGGTACGCTATGGACTATTCCGGTCAATATGTACGGTGAAATATCCGGGAAGGAAAGAAAACTAACTGATGAGCTTGCTGACAACCTGAGCTGGACCGGAGATTCAAAAACCATAGTTTACATCGCAACTGATAAATTAAAACAGATCGATGTAAGCAGCGGAAAAGTAAAGAAAATAGCTATTGACCTTAAATGGAAGACCGAGATCCCGACTGAAGAATATATTATCCATGCAGGCAAGGTATTTAATGGTAAAGACAGTACTTACCAGGAAAATATGGATATCTACGTTAAAGGGCACCGGATCAGAGATATCAAGCCACATCAAAATCATAAACAAGGCACTAAAATTATCGATGCCTCAGGCAAGGTAGTGATGCCAGGGCTTTTCGAAATGCATACCCATCAAAGTTCAAATGTTGGCGAAAAACTCGGTAAGATCTGGCTGTCTTATGGTATCACTTCTGTCAGAGAGCCGGGAGCTGATCCTTATGATGCACTTGAACGCAAAGAAGCCTGGGAAAGCGGAGTTCGTCCCGGCCCAAGACTATTTTTTACCGGTGGATTAACTGATGGTACCCGCATAGCTTATGGACTTGCAAATAGTGTAACCGAAGCCAATCACATCAAAATGGAATTGCAAAGAGCTAAAAAACTGGGCTATAGTCTGATCAAGACTTATGTCAGAATGCCTGATTCCATTCAGAAAGTTCTTACTGAAGGTGCGCACAAAATAGGCATCCCACTCTCCTCTCATGAACTTTATCCTGCCACAAAATATAATGTTGACGCTATAGAACATCTTTCCGGAACCAGCCGCCGGGGCTATTCAATGCTGCTTGATGCCAATTTCAGAAGCTACCAGGATGTAGTACAACTGGTTGCTAAATCAGGAATCAATATCACGCCAACAGCATGCTTAAGAACAGGATATTTCAGACTGGCTAAACAATATGATGAATTACTAAATGATGAGAGAAACAGGAAATTTCTTACACCTGAATTTCTGAAAGGTTTGTATGAACAGACCAACAAGTTCGACTCACTGAGAACGCCAAAAGCCGATGCAAATTACAAAGCCCTGTTAAAAACAATCAAAGCGATCTCTGATGCCGGTGGGAGCATTACTGCAGGAACAGATGCACCATTTGCTCCATTCGGCAGTAGTCTGCATTCAGAACTTTGGGTATATGTTGACGCTGGACTCAGTCCTTTCAAGGCTTTGCAATCGGCAACCATACAGGCAGCAAAAGTTGTCGGAGTTGATAAGGATTTGGGCAGTATTGAGGCTGGTAAACTAGCCGATTTCGTTATTGTAGAGGGAGATCCATTGAAAAGAATTCAGGATGCCATGAAGGTCAGAACTACAATTAAAAATGGTAAGGTCCACACTATTGGATCCCTGCTTTATTAAAGCCTTGGAGCATCAAATCATTGTAAGAAATGAAATAATATTCGGTTAAATTTTTGACACATGACCTATTTAAAAATTAAGTTCCTGGCGATATTCATACTAATATCTGTATCAATTCAAGCCCAAAACCTCACTATCAGCCGTCAGGAAATGATAGAGCTTACCCCGAAATGGATCGGGGAACGGTTCCCGGATGGCAGGCCGAAAGTATCTGACGATCTGCTCAAACGGATGAAAAGAGTCCC
>CAZGCG010000024.1:0-7109 GCA_964524205.1 uncultured Sphingobacterium sp.
GAGCAAAGGTAATCATTATCTTATGAAATATCAACGAATTACGCAAGTTGTTTTGGTTCTGTTTAAGTATTTAACCATTTTTGAGCCCATTAAAATCAAATTATAATTTGAAAATCTTCAATAAAAGAGAAGCCATTCATCACTATCTGGATGATTTACGTTCAGCAGGCAAGTCCATTGGATTTGTCCCGACCATGGGTGCTTTGCATGCAGGTCACTTATCCTTAATAGAGGCGTCTCGCATGAAGACAGATGTTGTGGTTTGCAGTATTTTTGTAAATCCGACACAGTTTAATGATAAAAAGGATCTCGAAAATTACCCAAGACCAATAGAAGAAGATCTTAAAAAATTAAGAGCATTTAAATGCGATGTTTTATTTCTTCCTGAAGTGGATGAGATGTATAATAGTTCAGAATTCTGGAAGATCGACCTGGGTAATCTTGATAAGATCCTTGAAGGAAAGATCAGACCGGGTCATTATCAGGGGGTAACTCAAATCGTAAAGAAGCTTTTTGACACCGTACAGCCTGATTATGCATTTTTTGGGCAGAAAGATTATCAGCAGATAATGGTAATCACACATATGGTCAAAAAATTAAAGATCAGAGTGAAACTGGTTATTTGCCCGATTATCAGGGAAGATGATGGCCTTGCAATGAGTTCCCGTAATGTTTACCTTTTACCCGGGGAAAGAATACAGGCTCTTGCTTTATACAAATCGCTCACATTGGCACAGGAATTATTCAAAACAGAATCGCTTAACCAGATTAAGAAAAGGGTCAATGCTTTTCTTGAGTCATGCCCCGGAATTGAAATTGAATATTTTGAAATTTTTAATGCAAGCACATTTGAACCAGTTACTTCTAAAAGGGCGGCAACAATGATCGCTCTGGTAGCTGCCAGAATAGGTAAAATCAGGATCATAGATAATATGTACCTGAATAAAGAAAATTTATATTGAGATTTTCGATCGCCACATTTATCAGATACCTGGTATTCCTGATCATCGGTATATTGCTTTTGTATTTAGCTTTCAAAGGGCAGGATCTGAATAAAATGCTTTCTGATTTGAAAAAGGCAGATTTTGCCTGGGTTTTCCTTTCCATTATCGCGAGTCTGCTTGCACATATCTTGAGAGCATACAGATGGAATTTAATGATCGGCTCACTTGGGCATGGCACTCCTTCTATGCTAAACACTTTTCATGCAGTAATCATGGGATATCTTGCAAATCTGGCATTCCCAAGGATGGGGGAGCTCGCCAGATGCAGCGTGATAAATAAATCGGACAAAATCCCTGTAATTAAGCTATTGGGGACTGTAATTGCTGAGCGTATGGTTGATTTGCTGATGCTGGGAATCGTATTTGCAATGGCTATATTATTAGAATTCAAATTGTTATCCGGCTTTTTGTACAAGCATATCCTGACTAAATTGAGTGGTCGGATTGGAGATATTACCTTGCTTATCTTTGCTTTTTCACTATTGGTAATTATTATTATCTTCTTTCTTATCCTGATGAAAAAGAAAAAATGGGGTATTTCCAATCGTATTTTAAAGTTTTTTTCAGGAATGAAAACCGGAATACTTTCAGTTAAAAATCTGGACAATAAAGCCGCATTTGTATTTAGTTCAGTGTTCATCTGGTTGTTGTACGGGCTTTCATCTTATTTGTGTTTTTTTGCTTTGAGCGCTACATCTTCGCTCGGTCCGGGTGCAGCACTTTCTACCCTGGTTTTTGGAAGTCTTGCAATGATTGCGCCAGTTCAGGGAGGGATAGGTGCCTTTCACTGGATGGTTTCGGAGGGTTTGACCATATATGGGATATCCAAAATTGATGGTCTTTCCTACGCATTATTAGCCCATACAACACAAACATTAATTATCCTTTTTATTGGTTCATTAAGTTTAATTTTGTTCCTGAAGCAATCAACTGGAAAAAGATCAAATGAGCAGACTGGATAATATTAAAAGTAAGATTTACACAAGGGAGCAAATAAGGGCTGTACTGAATGTATGGCGCCTGCTCGAAAAAAAAGTGGTTTTTACTAATGGGTGCTTTGATCTGCTTCATTTAGGGCATATCGATTATTTGTCGAAGGCTGCTGACATGGGAGATAAATTAGTAATTGGCTTAAATTCTGATGCATCTGCATCAGCCTTGAAAGGTCCGGGCCGCCCAATTACAGATCAGCTTTCGCGTTCGGTAATGCTTGCTTCATTTTCCTTTGTGGATGCAGTTGTAATCTTTGATGAGCCTACTCCACTGCATCTGATAGAATTGGTGAGACCAGACATTCTGGTTAAGGGTGCTGATTATTCCATTGAGCAGATTGTTGGTGCCGATCTGGTATTGCAATATGGTGGAGAAGTAAAGACCATCGAATATCTCAGTGGCTATTCTACAACACTTATTGAGAAAAAGATCAGATCCAACTCCTGAAATTATCAATCAGGGATTTGTCATTGATAATTTTTTACTGCAGATTCCACAATCCTCCATATAACTAACGGAAATATTTCTTAATATTTGCAAAGGAGCAAATACTAATCAAGCCCGAAACATTAATTTTGGGCCCTAAACCAATTATTATGTTTTTCGAATTTACGGAGGAGCAGCTGATGATTCAGCAGGCAGCCAGAGATTTTGCCAATAGTGAATTGAAGCCCGGTGTAATAGAACGGGACGAACACCAAAAATTTCCGCATGAACAGATCAAAAAACTGGGAGAACTTGGTTTTCTTGGTATGATGGTTGATCCAAAATATAATGGATCAGGGCTTGATACCATTTCGTATGTACTCGCTATGGAAGAGTTGTCAAAAATTGATGCATCAGCTTCTGTGGTGGTTTCGGTAAATAACTCACTGGTTTGCTACGGACTTGAGAAATATGGTTCTGACTTTCAAAAGGAAAAATATTTGAAGCCACTTGCAGCGGGCGAACAATTGGGTGCTTTTTGTCTTTCTGAACCTGAAGCCGGCTCTGATGCCACCTCACAGCAAACCAGTGCGATCGATATGGGCGATTATTACCTCCTAAACGGAACTAAAAACTGGATTACTAATGGTGGAAACGCCTCAACCTATCTTGTCATAGCCCAAACCAATCCTGCACAAAGGCATAAAGGAATAAATGCGCTGATTGTTGAGAAGGGCATGGAGGGTTTTACTATAGGTCCTAAAGAAAATAAACTTGGAATACGTGGTTCTGACACGCATTCGCTGATGTTTACTGATGTAAAAGTACCTAAAGAGAATCGTATTGGTGAGGAGGGTTTTGGATTTTCATTTGCAATGAAAACACTGGATGGAGGACGTATAGGGATTGCTTCTCAGGCACTTGGGATTGCTTCAGGTGCTTATGAGCTTGCTCTGCAATACTCCAAAGAACGCAGGGCATTTGGAAAACCTATCTCCGGTCACCAGGCAATTCAGTTCAAGCTTGCAGACATGGCTACTGAAATTGAAGCTGCCAGAATGCTCTGCTTAAAAGCTGCCTGGTTAAAAGATCAGGGCCTTCCATATGCCCAGGCAAGTTCTATGGCTAAACTATTTGCCTCGCAGGTGGCTATGAAAACTACAGTTGAAGCAGTTCAGATACATGGGGGTTATGGATTTGTTAAAGAATTCCATGTTGAACGTTTGATGCGGGATGCAAAAATTACGCAGATCTATGAGGGAACTTCTGAGATTCAGCGCATTGTGATTGCACGTGAGATTTTGAAATAGACAGCCGGGATCATTCTATGAAGAATAACTTCAAAATTATAGCTTTCTTCTTTCTAATCAGCGGTCTGTATTCATGCCATGGTAATACCGATAATCAACTGGAGAATGGGATTTGGCGTGCTACGCTCAAGACCTCTTCAGGGGCCGAAATACCTTTTAATTTCGAGGTAATCGATTCGGCTGATCAGAAATTTCTTGATGTTATAAACGGCGACGAAAGGTTCAGGGTTAATGAAATTTCAACGGTTTCAGATTCCATATTTATTCAGATGCCTCTTTTTGATTCTGAGATCAGGGCAAAAATCAAGAATGGTTCCCTGAACGGACAGTGGATTAAACAATTTGCAGATAGTGGCGAAGTAATGATGATTGAGGCCAAAAAGGGTTACTCATGGCGCTTTTTCAAGGCAAATACCAAACCTGAATTCGTTGTGACTGGTCGCTGGTCTGTTAACTTTCAGGATGCAAAGACAGGTAAATCAATTCCTGCAATTGGTGAATTTACCCAGCAGAATGGCCGCGTTCTGGGCACTTTTTTAACCAGTACAGGGGATTACCGTTTTCTGGAGGGAACTGTTTCAGACGATAATATTTATCTTTCCTGTTTCGATGGTAGTCATGCCTTTCTGTTTACAGGCAAAATACTGGACAACAATACAATAGTGGATGGAAGTTTCTATTCAGGACTTTCTTCTGTTCAGACCTGGACCGCTAAGCGGGATGAAGAAGCTATCCTGCCTGATGCCTATTCAATAACAGCTTTGAAAGATGGATTTGATAAAATAGATTTTTCTTTTCCTGATCTGAATGGTAATAAAGTGTCCCTATCTGATTCAAAATTTAAGAATAAAATTGTTCTGGTACAGTTTTTTGGATCCTGGTGCCCAAATTGCATGGATGAAACTGCCTATCTGGTTCCATTTTACGAAAAGTATCAGAAAAAGGGGCTTGAAATCGTTGCTTTGGCTTATGAACGTAGTACCGATTATGAACGATCAAAGAAAAATATTTTACGTTTACGCGAAAGGTTTAAAGTGCCATATGATATGTTAATTACCGGCTATATAAATGATAAAGTTGAGGTGGCGAAAAGTCTGCCAATGTTAAAAAGTTTTAACGGCTTTCCAACATTGATTATCATTGATAAGAAAGGCAAAGTCAGGAAGATCCATACCGGTTTCAGCGGACCCGGAACCGGGATACATTATGCGGATTTTAAAAAGGAATTCGAAAAAACAATTGATAATCTGATACTTGAAGAATAGAAATGGCGGGTTCCCTGTGGAGATTTGTATTAGCCTCAAAGACAAATGGAATCCCAAATCGGCGGGGCGATTAAAAACAAATTTATACTCATGAAAATAAAATATATCTTCTGCTACCCTATCCTGGCTTCAATATTTCTTCTAGCCTGTTCTGCACCCAAAATGGTAAATCTCGATCCGGTTACGGTTGTTGAAAATTCAAAGGGCTCAGTGGTTTACAGGGGAAGCTATACTAAGAATACAGATATATTAAATACACGGCTGGATCTTAGTTTTGATTGGGATAGTGCCTATGTGATTGGAAAAGCTACAATTCTTGCAAAACCTTATTTCTACCCTTCTGATCAGCTGGTATTGAATGCCAATGGCTTTCGCTTTAATTCCGTTTCATTGGTTAACAGCTATGATAAAAAACCTCTTCGATATACTTACGATGGTAAACTACTTAGGATCAGTCTGGATAAGATATACACCAGAGATCAAAAATATACTGTATTTATTGACTATGTAGCAATGCCCAATAAGTTAAAGATCGGTGAGGATATTGCATCGGCAGGTGATCGGGGTATTTATTTTATAAATAGAGACGGAAAGGATAAAGGGAAGCCGAAACAGATCTGGACTCAGGGTGAAACAGAATGTAATTCGAACTGGTTTCCAACCATCAATGGCACTCAGGAGAAAATGACTCAGGAACTTAATATTACAGTGCCGAATGAGTTTGTCAGCCTTTCGAATGGGACATTGGAATTTTCGAGCATGAACGGGGATGGTACCCGGACAGATAGCTGGAGACAGGAGCAACCACATTCTACTTATTTGACAATGCTTGCAGTCGGAGATTTTGCAATTACTAAGGATACATGGCGGGGTAAAGAGGTAAGTTATTATACCGAGCCCGCTTACGCATCTACTGCAAAACTGGTATTTGGGAAGACCCCTGAGATGATGGAGTTTTTCTCAAATAAATTCGGAATCGAATATCCCTGGGATAAGTACTCACAGATTGTTGTGCGGGATTTTGTAAGCGGGGCTATGGAAAATACTACAGCATCAGTATTTTTCGAGGGCATGAATATGTCAGCTGGTCAGTATCTGGATGAAAATCACGAAGATATCATAGCTCACGAATTATTTCATCATTGGTTTGGAAACCTGGTTACGGCCGAATCATGGGCTAATCTGCCTTTGAATGAATCATTTGCTACCTACGGAGAATATCTTTGGGAAGAATATAAATATGGCAGGGATCAGGCTGATTTGAAAGGTCTGGAGGATATGTCGGTTTATATCGGGAATAAACGAAAATCAGAACCGGATGTGATCCGTTTTGATTATGCCGACAGAGAGCAAATGTTTGATGAGATCAGTTATCATAAAGGTGGACGGATACTGCATATGCTTAGAAAGACGGTTGGAGATGAGGCATTTTTTGAATCTTTAAAGCTTTATCTGAAGAGGCATTCCTATAAAACGGCTGAAATTCATGACCTCAGGCTTGCCTTTGAGGAAATTACCGGTATGGACTTAAATTGGTTTTTCAATCAATGGTTCCTTGCTTCAGGACATCCGGTTTTAAGCATTCAGAATTCTTATGATCCTGTGAAAAGGGAGATTAGCGTTAATATTACTCAGGATCAGAATCTATCAGAAACACCTCTTTACCGAATTCCAATGGCTATTGACATTTATTCCGGATCGAAAGTTGAGCGTAAAGAAATTATCCTTGAAAGGCAAAATCAATCTTTCATTTTCCCCTCAGCAAACCCTCCGGATCTTGTGAATGTTGATGCTGAAAAGTATGTTCTTGCTGAAAAAAACGAAGTAAAAAATATCCAGGAGTATATTTTTCAGTATCAGCATGCACCATTATTTATGGACAGGATTGAAGCAATAATGAAACTGAAGGATATGAAGGAGGAAGCAGCAGCAAGAAGTATAGTGGTTTCAGCACTTAAAGATAAAAGCTGGCTTATTCGTCATACGGCCTTATCTGTTATTGAAAATCTGCCGGATGATGAGCGTAAAGCTGTTCATGAAACCTTGAAAGAAATAGCTCTTCATGATCAGGTTTCACAAGTAAGGGCTTCGGCAATTGAAAAACTCGGGAA
>CAZGCG010000024.1:7209-17933 GCA_964524205.1 uncultured Sphingobacterium sp.
CCACTTGTATTAAAGGTTTCCATCAGGTTATCGACCAATAATACCATGAGAACGGTAATAATGAAAGAAACCAAACCCAGAGTCAGAAAATTGATCGGAAAGGTTAGAATACGGAGAATTGTGCCGATGGTTGCATTTGCAAGAGCAATAAGTATCCCGGCAATAATGGCACTCCAGAAATTTTCAACATCAACTCCCGGAAGCAGGTAAGCAGCAATGGCTACAGCTGCACCCATTAATAGAATTTCAATGATCAGCCTCATATTTTTTAGTTTTAAAATTAAATAACGATGAAATTGAAGAATCTATTCCATATATCGGTATTTTTTTTGATTTTATTTAATTCCTGTAAGCAGGAAATAGTTCAGGAAAGTACCCAAAATAAATTAATTATCAGGCTTAATCCCGACAGCAGCTCGATAGAATTAATCGGTTTAACAAGTCATGTTTTAGAGGAATTAAGGACTGATTCTCTCCCTGATTCGCTATGGACTAATTTTTTTGCAGTTTATGAAGAACCAATAGATCCCGAAATGAGAGATTTTCAGCCGGCTTTGGAAGGTATCTATACCATTGAAGAGGAAAGAGTTCGGTTTAAACCAAAAGATAATTTCAGAGAGAACCAATTATATTTTGCCCGGTGTTATACAAAACTATTGCTTCAGGATGCCGAGGATCTGATTGAAACAAGAGAACTGTTTATTTCAGACGGGTTTACAGAATATAAATTCAGTCTTTCAAAAAATTAAGTCTTATAAATGTATTGAAATCAGGTATTTGTAATGACGGATAGTTTTTTTATATTTGCATCGATCTGAGAAGAGCCCCGAGAATTTCGGGGCTCTTTTTTTACCAACCTGTTTTTCAAGGGAATTAAAAAAAGGTCAATCATGAATATAGAAAAACGTGTAATTGAGTTAGTTGAAGAAAAGATTGCTGATCGTCCGGATTTGTTTCTGGTGGATGTTCAGATGCATGGTAGCGGAATTTTGTCTATTTTAGTTGATGGAGATAATGGTGTTGCAATCAGTGATTGCGTTGCAATAAGCCGCCATGTGGGTTTCCATCTTGAAGAGGAAAATGCTATTGAACAAGCATACAGACTGGAAGTTTCCTCACCGGGAATTGATACCCCTCTAAAATCATTACGCCAGTTTCAGAAAAATATTAACCGTTCATTAAAGGTTAAACTTAAAGACGGCAATATCAGAGAAGGTAAATTGATGAGTGTAAATGATTCAGGTATAGCAATACAGGAGAGTGTTAAAGAAAAGGGTAAGAAGGCAGTTTTGCTGGAGAATTTTATAAAGTTTGAAGATATATCAGAAACGATAGTTTTAGTGAGTTTTAAATAACGTCAGTCCCGGACTGACAAATTCAATAAAAAATGAGCAATATTAATTTAATCGATTCATTCCAGGAGTTTAAGGACTTCAAGAATATTGACCGGCCTACGGTTATCAGTGTGTTGGAAGAGGTTTTCCGCAGCATGTTGCGAAAGAGGTATGGCACAGACGAAAATTGTGATGTGATCGTCAACCCGGATAACGGGGATTTGGAGATCTGGCGTACAAGAACGGTTATGGAAGATGGTTTTTCGGAAGATGATGATCTTGAGATCGAACTTGCTGAAGCAAAAGCAATTGATCCTGATCTGGAGGTTGGGGATGATTTTATTGAGCAGATTACTCTCGAAAGTTTTGGCCGGAGAGCCATTCTGGCTGCACGTCAAACTCTGGTTTCCAAGATTCTGGAACTTGAAAAGGACGAAATTTTTAAGAAATATAAAGACCGTGTGGGTGAGATTGTAACCGGAGAAGTATATCAGGTTTGGAAAAAAGAGACTTTAGTACTTGACGACGAAGGAAATGAGCTTTTATTGCCTAAAACAGAGCAAATTCCTGCCGATTACTTCAAAAAGGGCGATTCTGTACGTGCAATCATTGAGAAAGTAGAAATGCTGAATGGCAACCCTAAGATCATTATTTCACGTACTGCACCAGAGTTCCTGCAGCGTTTGTTTGAAATGGAAGTTCCTGAGATTTTCGACGGACTGATTACAATCAAGAAAATTGTTCGTGAACCTGGTGAAAGGGCAAAAGTTGCGGTAGAATCTTATGACGACAGAATTGATCCTGTTGGAGCTTGTGTGGGTATGAAAGGATCACGTATTCATGGTATTGTTCGCGAATTGAAAAATGAAAATATTGATGTAATTAACTTTACAAATAATATTTCATTGTATATTCAAAGAGCATTAAGTCCGGCGAAAATTACAAGTATCAAGCTTGATGATGAAGAAAAGAGAGCGGCAGTTTATCTAAAACCTGATCAGGTTTCATTGGCAATTGGCCGTGGTGGACACAATATTAAGTTGGCAGGAAAGCTTACAGGATACGAAATTGATGTATACCGTGAAGCACATGAAGATGATGAGGATGTTGATATTGAGGAATTCTCAGATGAAATTGAGGGCTGGATAATTGACGAATTCAAGCGTGTTGGTTTAGATACAGCGAAATCTATTTTGAGCTTATCCGTAGACGAATTAGTTAAGCGTACTGACCTGGAAGACACTACAGTGAAAGATGTGATTGAGATCCTGAAGTCAGAATTTGAATAATTTATTCGATTGCTGTTCTTTGAGAAATAACGGGCTTAAGAAAAAGCCGGATCCTCAAAGCATATAACATATAAAAAACGTACTTTTGTACAAAAATAGCGAGGTTAAAATAATAAATGTCAGAAGGTAAAAGCACAAATTTACTTAAAGCTGCGAAAGAGCTGAATATCGGCCTGAACACTGCGGTGGAGTTTTTAGGGAAAAAAGGTCACAAAGTTGAGGCCAGGCCCAATACTAAACTCACCGATGAGATGTACGATGTTGTTCTTAAGGAGTTTCAGGGTGATATGATCGTAATAGAAGAAGCTAAACATATTGTTATTGGCAAGATTCGTCGCGATGATATTCCTGTAACTAACGAAAAGACTGAGCCACAGCGTTCAAAGGATTTTGAACAGGAAGAGATTCTGATCAAGAATGTCAATCCTTTTACTCCTCCTGCAGTTGAGAAGCCAAAAGCTGAACCTCAGGAGCCTGTAGCTACTGAGCCTAAATCAGAAGAAGGTGCTTTGCCGGGCGTTAAAGTAGTCGGAAAGATCAATTTAGACGACCTGAATACCAAAACCCGCCCGGATAAGAAAAGTCCGGAACCGGAAAAACCTGTCGCTGTACCAGCCCCTGCCGCTAAGGTTGAGGAGCCTGTAAAAATTAAAGAACCGGAAGTAATTCCGCAGCCTGCTCCCGAAAAAGCAGAACCTGTAATAGAAGCCGCACCTGTAGCAGAAGTTAAAGAATCTGTCGAAAGTCCGAAAGAAACTATTGAGGAAAAGCCTCAATCTCCGGCTGCTAAACCAGTTGCTGAAGAAAAACAAGAAAATAAACCAAATACGCAGGAAAGTAATCCTGATGCTGTTGTTATTCGTGCCAAAGCAGAACGTCTTTCAGGTCCGAATGTGATTGGCAGAATTGAGTTACCTGTTTCACCAGCGCGCCGCGGGCAGCCTGTTGCCTCTTCATCGAGTGCGGCAGGTGCTGATCATAAGCGTAAGCGCAAGCGTAAAGATAATGCTCCGGGACAACCCGGTCAGCCAACACAACAGGGTCAGCAGGGCCAGCAAGCCGGTGGATCACCGCGTCCTGCACCCGGTGCAGGATATCAGGGTAATCGTCCTGATTTCAGAAATGCAAGACCCGGCCAGGGAGGTACTACAGGTGGTGCAGCCCGTCCTGATTTCAGGAATAAGCCACGTACCCCGGATACCCCTAAAGCTGAACCAACAGATAAAGAAATTCAGGATCAGATTAAAGCAACACTTGCACGTTTAAGTGGTGCAGGTAAATCAGGGAAATTTGCACAACGTGCAAAATTACGCCGTCAGAAGCGTGATGATGTTGCTCAGACTGCAGAAGATGCGGCATTGGAAGCAGAAATGCAGTCCAAAACCATCAAGGTAACAGAATTCGTTACGGCAAATGAACTGGCTCTGATGCTTGATGTTCCTGTTACTCAGGTTATTTCAACCTGTATGAGTCTGGGAATGTTCGTTTCTATCAATCAAAGACTTGATGCCGAGACACTTACAATCGTAGCCGATGAATTCGGATATGAGGTTGAGTTTGTGAAGCCTGAGGATGAAGAAATTGGTTTGCTTGAAGAATCCGACAGTCCTGAGGATCAATTACCAAGAGCTCCGATCGTAACCGTAATGGGTCACGTGGATCACGGTAAGACCTCATTACTTGACTTTGTTCGTAAGACCAATGTTATCGCGGGAGAAGCAGGAGGAATTACCCAGCACATTGGTGCTTATGAGGTAACCCTAGAAAATGATCGTAAAATTACTTTCCTGGATACTCCGGGTCACGAAGCCTTTACGGCAATGCGTGCAAGGGGTGCCAATGTTACCGATATTGCAATTATTGTAATTGCTGCTGATGATAGTGTGATGCCTCAAACGCGTGAAGCTATTAATCATGCGCAAGCTGCAAATGTGCCGATTGTATTTGCCTTTAGTAAGGTTGATAAGCCGGGTGCAAATGCTGATAAGATTCGTGAGCAGCTCTCTGCTATGAACATTCTGGTTGAAGACTGGGGTGGGAAATATCAGAGCCAGGAAATTTCAGGTAAAACCGGTGCAGGGATTGATTTACTGCTCGAAAAGGTATTGCTTGAAGCAGATATGCTTGAGTTAACGGCTAATCCGAACAAACGGGCAATAGGAACTGTTATTGAAGCAGCATTGGATAAAGGTCGTGGAATTGTCACTACTGTGCTGATTCAGGCCGGAACATTGCGTGTTGGTGATGCGATACTTGCCGGTGGATACAGTGGAAAGGTAAAAGCATTGCATAATGAGCGTGGAGTTAAGTTAGATCATGCCGGACCTTCAACACCTGTTCAGGTACTTGGTATGCAGGGCGCACCAACCTCAGGCGATAAGTTCAACGTAATGGAAAGTGAAGTTGAAGCGCGCCAGGTTGCAAATAAGAGACTACAGTTACAACGTGAGCAAGGCTTACGAACACAGAAACATATTACACTTGATGAGATCGGACGTCGTTTGGCGATCGGAAACTTCAAGGAGCTGAATGTGATCGTTAAAGGTGATGTGGATGGTTCAATCGAAGCATTATCCGATTCCTTGCTGAAACTTTCTACTGAGCAGATCCAGGTGAATATCATACATAAATCTGTAGGTCAGATCTCTGAATCTGATGTATTATTAGCTTCGGCCTCAGATGCAATTATCATAGGTTTCCAGGTTCGTCCTTCTGCAAGTGCACGTAAACTGGCTGAAGCAGAGCAGATTGATATCCGTCTGTATTCAATCATCTACGATGCCATCAATGAGGTGAAAGCCGCTATGGAAGGCATGCTTGATCCTGAATTTGAAGAGAAAATTACTTCGAACGTTGAAATTCGTGAGGTATTTAAGATCAGCAAAGTGGGTACGATTGCAGGTTGTATGGTACTCGACGGAAAGATTACCAGAAACAGCAAGATCCGTATCATACGTGATGGTGTAGTTGTTTATACCGGTGAGCTGGCCTCATTGAAACGTTTCAAAGACGATGTGAAAGAAGTTGCTACCGGTTATGAGTGTGGTTTAAATATTCAGAACTTCAATAATATTGAGGTAGGTGATATTGTTGAATCATACGAACAGGTAGAAGTGAAAAGGAAATTATAGTCTGAACAAATAATTTTGAAAGCGATCTATTTGATCGCTTTTTTTGTTTTGGCTAATTGATTTTAATACCTATAAATCTGACAGGTGTGGGTTTAAGAAAAGAATTCAGAAGACTTAAAAGAAGCATACAAATGAGGCTTAATTCGGGCGATATTAAGCTGGAATTAGGGCGAATTGCCGATTATAAACACTTTACTGTTGGATATGCTCATGTATTCGATAAACCCTTTAAATTTCATCACGGACCAAGTTTTGCGGAATCCTACATAGAACTTTTCGAGACAGAAATTTATCGGTTCAAACCCAGCGCCGGTTCAAAGATTATTCTCGACTGTGGCGCAAATATGGGCTTGAGTGTCTTATATTTTTCACTTAACTATCCTGATCATCATATCATTGCATTCGAACCTGATGCTGACATTTTCGCGATTTTGAAAGAGAATGTTGAGACCTTTGGCTTGAAAAATGTAACTCTTCATCAAAAGGCGGTCTGGACTCAGAGCGAAACCTTAAAGTTCTTTACAGATGGTGGTATGGGTGGCAGAGTAAATAATGAATACTCCCGGCAGGAGCCCAAACTTATCGAAGCTGTTCCTTTACTCGATTACCTGACAGAGGATGTCGATTTTCTGAAAATTGATATTGAAGGAGCTGAGGATACCGTGCTGAAATATTGCGGAAAAAGTTTGCAGAATGCAAAGCATATCTTTTTCGAGTACCACAATAATGTGAATTCAAAGCAAACCCTGCATGAGCTTCTTGCACTGGTAGAAAGTTTAGGATTCCATTATTATATCAAGGAATCAGCTACCAGAAAACGGCCGTTTGTTGATACCAGACTCATTTGTGAGAGTTTCGATATGGCTATTAATGTGTTCTGCTATAAAGAGAAGCAAGTCTGAATTAATCTGAAAAGATTCTTCTGATCTTTCCTCCCCACAATTCTTTAAGAGCAAAATTTAGTTTACTGAAAGTATTTTTTTTATTAATACTGAAAAGTATCCTGCGATTCTTATAGATTAGTTTTGCGAGGCCGAATGAAATATATTCCTCTTTGTTCTTTTGAAATTCAGCATAGAGATTTTGTATAAATTCAGGGTTTTTATTCTTTGGATAATCGACACATGACTTAATCCAGAGCATTTTCCGCTCATATTTCATTGCCGCAGTAAGTGGATTTCTAAGCGTATTATCTCTCTTCCGTTTTAAAATATTCGTGTCTGCTTTCTGATGTTGCCGGTATTTGACAAGGCATTCACTAATGAAATCAATGCTGCCCAGATTTGTAGCAACATATCCCATCCACCAATCGTGAAAATAAGCATTCGGGAAAGGTAAGAGCTCATCTCTTAATTCTTTTTTCATTAATACTGAATGTCCCGAAATGCAGTTAAAGAATAAAAAGGCCTCAGGTTGATCTCCCCGATACAAATTCATAATATCCGACATCTTCCTGTGCAAAGATTGACCATTCTGGTCTACAAATTCGGAATCATGATAAATCAGTAAATGATTTCCAATGGTCTTAACCTGCTTTTCTATCTTTTTTAAATCCCATATATCATCCTGATCTGATAAGGCAATAAAATCGCCATTACAAAGCCCCAGAGCTTTTTCAAAATTTCTGATATAACCCAGATTCTCCGGATTCACACAAACTTGAATAAAGGGGTATTCAGCAGCATATTCTTCCAGAATTTTTAAAGTATTATCTGAGGAACAATCGTCAACTGCTATCAGTTCAATTGCCGGGTAACTTTGATTTACAATGGAATCCAGTTGTTCTCTTAAGTAAGCTTCTCCATTATAGGTACATAAAGCTATAGAAACCAGCACTTTATCATTCATTTCTATTCGTTGAATGTTTGCATGTCGATCAACTTTCTATAGAGCCCATCTGCACGAACTAATTCATTATGGGTACCCATTTCTTCAACTTTACCATTTTCTAAGACGATGATCTGATCGGCTTCCTGAATGGTACTCAGACGGTGGGCAATGACAATGGAGGTACGGTTTTTCATTAAATTCTTGAGCGCATTTTGAACCACCTTTTCTGATTCAGTATCCAAAGCGGATGTAGCTTCATCCAGAAGAAGGATGGGTGGATTGGCAAGTACAGCTCTTGCTATGCAGATCCGTTGTTTTTGTCCTCCCGAAAGTTTCATACCCCTGTCACCAATATTGGTTTGATAGCCCTCTGAAGTATTAACAATAAACTCATGTGCATTCGCAATCTTAGCAGCTTCGATTACTTCTTCCTCGGTAAATGATCTGCCAAAGGCGATATTATTAAAAATGGTATCATTAAAGAGAATTGATTCCTGATTAACAATTCCCATCAGTGCCCTGACATCACGCATGCTGATATCCTTGATATTCAAGCCATCAAGACAGATTTCACCATGTAAAGGATCCATAAATCTCGGTAAGAGATCCATAAGGGTCGTTTTTCCTCCTCCCGAAGGACCCACCAAAGCAACAGTACTGCCTTTTAATATTTTAAAATTGATGTTTTTCAATACCTCTTTTTCACCATAGGCAAAAGAGACATTTTTCAATTCGATACAATCGTTGAACGAGGTTTTTGCAACCGGATTTTGTTTATCAGTAATGTTTTCAGGAGCATCAAGTAATTGAAATACACGCTCTCCTGCAGATATCCCCTGTGAAATATTACCAAAGGCTTCTGAAATGGCTTTGGCCGGATTAATGATTTGTGAAAATATGATGATATATCCAATAAATTCAGCTCCCTGAAGATCTGATCCTTCCTCCAGAATCAGGGTACCTCCATAGAAGAGGAGTGCAGCTACGGTAATCACACCCATCATTTCTGAAACCGGTGCGGCCAGCAAAACCCTTCTGGCCAGCCTCCTGTGGATTTTACTTGTCCACATATTGATAGCATTGAATTTCTCCTGGATATAGTGCTCAGCATTGAACGATTTAATGATTTTGACTCCATTGAGTCCCTCATCTATACTGGATACTAATACGCCTAATGATTCCTGGGCTGCTGTTGCATGTTTCTTTAATCTTTTGACGATGAATGAGATAAGCAAGCCTGAAACAGGAATAAGGATGAGTGCAAAAAATGTCAGTTTTGCAGATATTGTAAACAGGACAGCAAAATTCAGAATTATTGCAATTGGCTCACGTAGAATAACTTGTAATGAGCGTATGATTGAGTCCTGAATGGTCACTACATCGGTCATGAATCTCGAAATAAGGTCACCTTTCCGCTGACTGCTGAAGTATTGGATATCAATATTAGTGAGTTTTCTGAAAATACTGCTCCTGATGCGGGTAACAATCATTAACCTGAAATTTTCGATTACCCTTGCCGACAAATATTTAAACAGATTACTTAGTATTACAGAGACGACAATGGCAATACTGACCATTTTCAAAGCTCCTACCTTACCCGAAGTGTTGATGATGCTTTGGAAATAGTAATAAAACAAGTCCTTGAAATAGCTCAGGCTAAAATCAAATGAGGGCACAGTAGTGAATGTCTTTGCTCCGGTTTTGCCCGACTGGTCGAACAGGAGTTCAAAAACCGGGATCAGTAAGGTGAAATTAAGAAGCCCGAAAATGACACCTAATACCGACGTGATAAAGAATGGAACCGCAAATTTCTGTACAGGGGCAGCAAAAGCAAAAAGTCGGAAAAAGGTCTTCATAAAAAGATTTCTAAAACAAAGTTAATCATTTTGAAAGATGTCTAATTTCTTCTGAAAATGATTGTTTGCCCCTCAAGCATCTTATTCATTTTGTTGATGACATCATCAATGCTTATTGTACTATTATGTTTTGCCATTAATTCCTTCATGTTTTTGCGGGATTTTATCGCAGATTTGATATTGTTCAAAAACATTCCAAAACTTTTATAATAGTAAAATTTTAAACCAATCCACATAAAGAGCATATCAATAAAAGCGATCTGAAGGAACCAAAAAACTAATCGGATTCTGCTTAGATGTATGGCATGAACAAAAAGCCTGTTTCGAAAGAAAATAGCCTTTACCCAATTTCGGGTACGATAATTTTTGGTTGTTGAAGAATGATCGTGAACACAATAAGACTTTGGATCATAATAACATTTCCAGCCTAAGCGCCATGCCCGTAAACCTAATTCAAAGTCTTCACAATAAAATGGGGAAAAGATTTCATCAAATCCACCGATATCCTTTAATTTTTTGGTGTCAATTAATGCATTTGCACCTGATAAATAAGCTGTTGGAGTAAGAAAGTCCTCATTTTCCAGGTGGTAAAAGTTATTGGCTTTAATCTTAAATCCGGAATATTTTAAAAATCTTGCGGTATCCTGTGTTTCACCATTTTTGGCTCCGATGATTTTACTCATCACCCCAAAAGTATCCGGAAGTTCAAAATATTTAAATTGGCTCTCGAAAAAGTGATTATTTAACTCAATATCAGTGTTTAGTAATAGAACCAGATCTTTCTCAGCTTTTTCAATCCCCCGGTTACAACTTGCAGAAAAGCCCTGATTTTTGTCATTTATAATCAAACGTACCAGCGGATAGTTTTGTCGGATAAATGCTACGGAACTATCTGTTGAACAATCATCAGTTACGATGATTTCAAAATCTGTTTTGGAATTGTTTAAGGCTGCATAGACAGAAGGTAGATTTTGCTCCAGCAAATGTCTGCCGTTATAATTTGGAATAACTACAGATATACTTTTTCGGGAATTCGACACAGTGGTCATTGAACAGTTTTGTAGTTTTTATATTCTCCGATTCTCCATTGCGACAGATCTTCTATTTTTTGTAAAATACGACGCCTCAGGCTCATTTTCTTTTTCAGAAGAGTTGGATCAACATGAAACTTCCAGTTACCTACCTCAATCCGTTTCTGCATAACCTGTGGGTGTGTACCCTCGAATCTGATCAGGCGGTCGGCATTACCATAATCAAATTCAATATTTTCAGGAAGATTTTCCT
>CAZGCG010000025.1:0-17865 GCA_964524205.1 uncultured Sphingobacterium sp.
ATGATCGAAAGTGTTCCTTTAAAAAGTCCTCCGATATATTGTACCTCCCTTTGCTCAGTAATACCGATGTGTACCCCGCTATTATCGGTCTTTTTAACAGGTTGCGGACCGTACGGGTTAGCCATTGAATTGAACCCTTTTCCATTTGATACAAATATTTTTTTTCCGGCCACCCGAACATTCGTTGGATACCAACCTGTAGGAATAAAACCCTTTGATCTGCTTTTCCCGGGGGTGGATACATTAAAAACAGCAAGACAGTTATTATCAGCATTTGCTACATAAAGTGTCTTTTCATCTTCAGAAAGTGCCAGGCCATTGGTGGTTGAACCTGTTAGTCTGGTTGGATAAAGAGCAGTAGAAATTACTTCTATGACTTTTCCAGCCTGGGTATCAATAACAGACACTGAATTATCATTAGCATTAGCTACGAAAAGGTATTTACCGCTTCTGTTTTGAATAATTTCATTGGGGTGATTCTCAGTAAATATCTCAGAGATCACACGATTTGCTTTGGTATCATAAACAGCGAGTTTATCTGAGCCCCAAAGAGAGATGTATAATTTGCTTTTATCTGGTGACAAAAGACAATCGTAAGCCTCCGCACCAAGATTAACCCTGTGTAAAAGTTTCTTTGTTGAGAGATCAAAAACGTAAAGCGAATTGTTCTCCTTGGTTACAGTGTACAGTCGTTTGCCGGCATCATCAACCTCCAAACCAGTCGGACCTATTTTTTCTGCTGGCCAGGCCTTTCCAAGTACAATTGTATCTGCAAGGGCTAATTTTTTATTAACTATTGGATAAACCAGTATAATATTATCATTTGCCCCTGATGCATATAACTTCTTTTCATCAGCACTGAACTTAAGGCCGTACCAGGCCTTTCCGATGGGCTGTTCATGGAGTATTTTTTCACCTTGCGGATCAATCAGCTGAATACTGTGTTTACTCTGTCCATTATTGGTTACAGCCATCAATTTTTGAGATGGGGATATCTGAATGTTCAATGGCAAATCACCTAATTGAAGTGAACGCCCGGCCGGACTTAATGACCAGCCATTTGGCAGGAGCACTTTTGAAGGATTTTTACTATTGGGAACTGTCTGGCTTATGCCCCTATTCGAAAGAAACAATAAACAGATAATCAAAAGATTAAACAGTAATACCCCGGGGCTTTTTTTTATAATAATCATAGCAAAAATGTATTTTTCCTTTTTGTAAGAACAAGAAACTGTTAATACTTCATTCCATAAAAGAACTCAGTTAATGTGAACAATACATTAAGTGAACATGACCATTAAAACATGTTCATATTAATGAAGAATCGTGGCTTGATTCGTCGAAGAATATTATGAACCAAATGCAATAAGTTATCTATCTCTTACAGGTATTTACCACGACTTATAACCTATTACTTACAACTTATTACTTACAACTTAAAACCTATAACTTAAAACTTATAACTTAACTATCCCAGGTCATAATTTTCCCCCGATCCTCTGCCTTCAGACATTCTGCAAGAGTCTTTTCATCATATTCAAGCCCATACTGTTTCCGTACATCATCAGGAACACCATCCCATGCATTAGGTTGATTTCCTTTGTACTGCATATCTTCTATACCTTCTTTACTTGTGAAAAACCCGGTAGCTGTCAGGTTGCGCATAGTATTGAAAAAGCTAACTCCTGCAGCATTCTCGGGTGCTGCTTTTTCAGGAAATGCGATCAGTTCCACGAGTTCGATCTGCTGTGCTTTAGAGGCCTCGGTAAATGATTTTTTGAAAAGTTTAAGTGACTTCACATCCAGCCATTTCAAACCACCTCTCATCGGGATTTTATACCGCGGCTGATCTTTTACAATAAACTCAATGAACTCGGGCACTTTGGCATCACTTGCACTCCCCGACTTTTCGTCACGGGGGATGATGATATCACATAATACTGTTATTGTGCTCATTTCAGATGCACTGAAGAACTTTTCAGTCATCAGTTTCTCATCAATCAGTTTTTCTTCGGCTGTACGGCCATATACTCCGGCCTTATCTTCTCCGGCAGATTGTGCTCCATCCTTTTTATCGCATGATGTTAGCAAGGTTCCAACACTTACTGTTCCAACAGCCAGTGCTTTTAGTGAATCTCTTCTGTTCATCTGATTAAATATTTTGCTTTTTTAACTGATCAACGATATACTCTGATGCGCGTAAAGAGAGGGCAAGAATAGTCCAGGTTGGATTCTTATCAGCCTGAGAAACAAACGCACCACCATCAACTACAAACAGATTTTTTACGTCATGAGCCTGATTGTATTTATTTAAAACCGACTTATTCTTGTCATCACCCATACGGGTTGTTCCAACTTCGTGAATAATCCTTCCGGGTGCTTCCAGCCCATACTTTTTATCTTCTCCTGGTTTTACTCCGCTGGCAACACCTCCCATAGAATCGATAATCTCTTCAAAAGTATCCTGCATATGCTTAGCCTGCTTTATCTCCTGATCTGTCCAGTTGTAATTGAATTTCAAAACAGGAATTCCATATTTATCAACTACATCCGGATCAATTTCACAGTAGTTCTCTATTCTGGGAATACTCTCTCCACGACCGGCAAAGCCAACGGTTGATCCATAGTATCTTCGGTAATCATCTTTCAAAGAAGCTCCATAACCTCCTGCAGCCTTCATTTTACCATCCTTTCCAGGATGTGTACCATTCATTCTTTCCATTCCAAAACCGAAACCGTATGAAGGCATACCCAAACCACCCCAGAATTCAATATGATAGCCACGGGCAAAATCAAGTTTTTTATTATCAAGCCACCATGGAATATAAAGGTGGAGGCCACCAACACCGTCCTCATTATAGCGCTTCCTGTCCATCAGCTGAGGGATAAATGCACCACGAGATGCGCCCGTAGAATCATGCAGGTATTTACCCACCATTCCACTGGAATTGGCCAAACCATTTGGATGTGCACTGGATTTAGAGTTCAATAATAATCTGGCAGATTCACAAGCGCTTGCTGCAAGAACAACAACTTTTGCATTTACCTGATATTCCTGCATATCTGTTTTATCAACATAGGATACGCCGGTAGCTTTGCCTTCCCGGTCGGTAAGAACCTCCCTTGCCATTGCATTAACATAAACATCAGCATTCCCTGTTTTCCTTGCGGGTTTAACAAGACATGTTGATGAAGAAAAGTCGGCATGTACTGAACAACCCCGGTTACACTGATTACAGAAGAAACAGGAACCCCGATCATTATTTACAGGTCTGGTTAAAATAGAAAGTCTTGAAGGAATGACCGGAATTCCAATCTTATTTGCAGCTTTCTTAATCATCAGCTCATGAAGCCTTGGCTTAGGGGGAGGAAGAAAATAGCCATCCGGTTCATTATAAATTCCCTCCTTTGTACCAAAAACTCCAATCATTTTATCAATCCGGTCGTAATAAGGCTTTACATCATCGTAACCGATAGGCCAGTTATCACCTAAACCATCAAAATCACGACGCTTAAAATCTTTCGGACCGAAACGAAGGGAAATCCTTCCCCAGTGATTGGTTCTTCCGCCGAGCATCCGCGATCTGAACCAATCGAATTCAGTTCCATTCTTTTTAGTATAGGGTTCCCCCTCAATTTCCCATCCGCCATAAGCAGCATCAAAATCACCAAATGCACGGTTAGTACCCGCACCTCTCCGGGGCGATTCATAAGGCCATTTAAGTTGAGTTTTCTGTTCAGGATTTGCAGGATCATAATCAGGACCTGCTTCGAGTAATGCCACTTTCAGTCCGGCTTCAGTTAATACTTTTACTGCCATTCCACCACCAGCACCGGAACCTACGATACAAACATCATAAAGCTCCCCTTTGGTTTTAATTTCTATTGCCATTCAGACTATTCTAATTAATTACGCTTAAATATTCTTGAAAATAAACAATATTTATTTGCGGGAAGAAATATTATTCAAGGAATATTTGATTCCCTAAAGAAAAATCAGTTAGACTATCTGGATCAGGCGAAGATCATCACTACCTGATTCTTTTCAACCTTATCGCCGGATTTAACTCTGATTGTTTTTATTTTTACATCAGCAGGGGCCTTTATAATATTTTCCATTTTCATTGCCTCAAGAACAAACAAATTACCCCCCTTTTCTACTTCATCCCCTTCAGCTACCAGAATCCTGATCACCAAACCAGGCATAGGAGCTTTCACTTCTGAAACCCTTGACACTTTTAAATTATCCATTCCCAACTGATGAAGCAGTTCATCAAACTGGTCAGTCATCTGCATTGAATAAATATTTGTACCAACCTTAACCGAACAGGATTTTTCATCCCTGTTTATTCCGATAAGTTCTGCATTATAGGATCTGTCCTTGTGAATTACATGAAAGGTACGATCATTGATTTTGACAATATCAGCATTTATAGCCTGTCCATTTACTATGCTAACTTCCTTTTCTGAGGCAACCTCAAAACTGAACTTGTCATTTACCTTTATCTTAAGCATATATTATTGAGTTAAGGCATATTGAACCAGATTTGAGCCCATTCTTAGCGCTTTTTGACGGGAATCCTCTGAATCGCCTGCATAAGTACCAGCATCCTCCCATCCATTTCCAAGATCGCATTCAAAAGTATAATAACAAACTATTCTTCCTTTAAAAATTATTGCAAGTCCCTGAGGCCGCTTACCATCATGTTCATGAATCTTTGGAAGGCCGGCAGGAAATTTAAATTTTTGATTATAAAGAATGTGATTGGATGGCAATTCTACAAAATCAAGCTCAGGAAAAACTTTCTTCATCTGTGGCCGGATGAATTGATCTAAGCCATAATTATCATCAATATGCAAAAATCCACCGCCTGTCAGATACTTACGGATATTCATGGCTTCCTGATCAGAGAACACAATATTACCATGACCCGTCAGATAAACAAATGGATAATTAAACAAATCTATGCTACCTGCCTCTACTATTGCCTCTTCCGTATCAAAATTGGTTCCGAGGTTTTTATTGCAAAAGCTAATCAGATTGGGAAGGGCAGTCCGGTTTGCATACCAATCTCCTCCTCCATTATATTTCATTTTGGCAATCTTATATGTCGGAGCCTGAAATGAGAAAAACATTCCTGCAAAAAGAAAAAGCACAATCAATAAAAAAGGACCTTTTAAGTACTTCATCTGTTTAAAAAATTTATCTCAAAACAGGCTTCCAGAGCGGCGGTTTCAGTCCTTAATCTGGAATTACCCAGACCAATCGGCACAAAATTTTGCTTCATAGCTGAATCAATCTCCGCAGAAGTAAAATCTCCCTCCGGGCCTATCATTACAAGATAATCAGAATTGAGCTTGAATTGATCCTTGATAGCTAATTTTTTACTTTCGATACAATGAGCAATAAATTTATTGCTATGCTTACTTTTCATAATGAAATCAGAAAAGCGTTCCGCTTCATTTAACTTTGGATGAAATGCTTTAATTGATTGTTTAACTGCGGTGGTGATCACCTTGTTCAGGCGCTCTGTTTTGATCTCCTTACGCTCTGAACGTTCGCAAATGATTGGGGTAATCTCGTCTATTCCGATTTCAGTAGCCTTCTCCAGAAACCATTCCAGACGCTCAATATTTTTTGTGGGGGCAATGGCAATATGCAGGAAATGATTCCTCTTGCCATAATTTTGATGAACACGCAGAATATTGATCCTGGTTCTTTTGGGATGTGCTTCCTCTACAATTGCATCATAAAAGCCGCCTTTGCCATCAACCAGATTAAGCAGGCTACCTTTCTGAAATCTTAAAACTTTAATGCAATGTTTGCTTTCCTCTTCACTCAGGATATAAGTATCAGAATTTATATCAGGTGTATAGAAGATATGCATGGAAAGCCCTCCGGATTAATGAATATCCACTGCATCCTCACTGTTAATTACCAATTCAAGCTTAACCGATTCAACATTCTGATCAGCTTTCTTTAAGATAGTAATCACATATCCATTAAAATCACTGGCTTCACCTACATCAGGTATCTTTCCAAAAATCTCACTGACAAGACCAGCAACTGTATCATAGTCGCCATCTTCAGGAAGATCGTGCGGAAGGTATTCATTTACATCATAAATTGAGGCTGTAGCATCTATGATAAATTCGTTCGCCGATACTTTTTCGACAATTGGCTTTTCCTCATCGTATTCATCCTGAATATCACCAACAAGTTCCTCAACAATATCTTCGGCGGTCACCATACCTGCTGTACCACCAAATTCATCCAGAACAATAGCGATCTGGATACGCTTCAATTGCAATTCACTTAATAGATCATTAATCTTTTTTGTTTCAGGAATGAAATAAGGTTTACGGATGATATCTCTCAAAACACACTCCTTATTCTCTGCTAAAAGAGGCAGAATATCCTTTGCGTGTACAATTCCTACGATCTTATCAATTGTTTCATCATAAACTGGAATCCTGGAATATCCTTCACGAATAATTATATCCAGCACTTCTTTATGGGGTGTATTCAGTTCGATACCGGATATCTTGGTTCTTGGTACCATGATATTCTTAACCACACGATCATTAAAATCAAATACATTCTTTATAAGTTCGTGTTCATTAGTTTCGAGTGCGCCACTCTCTTTACCCTGATCAAGAAGGTATTGTAGTTCTTCTGAACTATGATGTGCTTCATGACCTCCTATTGTACTGATACCCAATAATTTAAGAATAAAATTTGCAAAACCGTTAAGTAACCAGATAAAAGGTCTGAACAACAAATAGAAAAAATGAAGCGGTAAAGCGATCCCCATAGTTGTACCTATAGGACGCTGAATGGCCAGAGATTTTGGAGCCAGCTCACCAAATACAATATGCAATACTGTAATAATCGCAAAAGCGAGAACATGACCAATATTTGTGGCCACTGAGGAGGTCATATCAATATTTATTAAATTGAAGAAATTACTGACAATTTTAGTCATTACTTCTTCTCCAACCCAACCTAATCCCAGTGAAGCTAATGTAATACCTAACTGGGTTGCGGCAAGATAACCATCCAGATGCTGAGTCATGTGCTTAGCAATCTTTGCTACCCGGCTACCGGTTTTGGCTTTAATCTCAATCTGTGAAGCCCGCACTTTAACCAATGCAAATTCAGCAGCAACAAAGAAGCCGTTAAGAAAAACAAGGAAAAATGTAAAAAACAGCGCGAGGCCCATGTTAATTATTTATTTAAAAATGTGGTCTTATATAATTGAAGACTTTCCTTGATGACTTTATATGCATAGTTTTTACCAAGTAAATGTTCAATGGTAACATTTTTTTTCTCCAATGCTTTATAATCCTGAAAAAACCTGACGATCTCCGTCATTGTATGTGGAGGCAATTCTTTCAGATCTTCAATATAATTAACAGACATATCATTTCTGGCAACAGCAATAATTTTATCATCCTGCTCACCATTATCGACCATGTGCATTACCCCAACAACCTTTGCTTCAACTATAGACATTGGGTAAACATCCACAGAACACAAGACTAATATATCCAATGGATCTTTATCATCACAATATGTTTGAGGAATGAAGCCGTAGTTAGCCGGGTACATAACAGATGAAAAAAGTACACGATCTAATTTAATCAGGCCCGACTCCTTATCAATCTCATATTTTGCCTTTGAGCCTTTAGGAATTTCAATAATTGCATTAACATGTGAAGGGATATCTTCACCGGGAGAAACGTTATGCCAGGGATGGTCTTTATTCATTTTACTTAAGGATTTTGCTCTTCTTCATCGCTCCTGTCTCCTTCAATTTTCCTCTTTAAATAGGTTACAATTAACGGTATAGCTGTTATCAGTATAAAACCAATAATAATATATAACAGATAGTCATTTATCTCTTGCTCAAAACTCCTGCCAAGATAAAATCCCAGCAAAGTTAAGGATGTAATCCAAAGAAAAGCACCAGATATATTATAAAATGCAAATTTATTAAAATCAAGCCTGACAATCCCTGCAATTATAGGTGCAAAAGTCCGGACAATTGGTATGAATCGCCCCATAATCAAAGCGAAAGCACCCTGCTTTCTGTAATAAATTTCGGCAGACTTCAGGTACTTCTTCTTGAAGAAAAATGAGTCTTCACGCTGATATAAGACTGGCCCGGTCCTTTTACCAAACCAATAGCCTACAAAATTACCAGCAACTGCAGCTGCAATTAAACCGGCTATCAGTATATAAATTGATACATCCAGTTTATTGGTAGCAACAAACATACCGGCAAGGAATAAAAGATAGTCTCCAGGCAAGAAAAAGCCGAAAAACAAGCCAGTTTCTGCAAAAATTACAAAGAGAAGCAAATAAAAACCTCCTTCCCGAAGCAATTTCACAGGATCAATAAGATGTTGAAAATAGTCCCAGAACTCGTGCATAAAATCAATATGCGTAAAGCTACAATATTTATGTAATAATTTGGCTTAGAAAAGGTTGGATATGAAGCCTGGATATACCCCTACAATAATCGTTAACAGAGCTGAAAATCCAAGAACAAAATTAAAGTAAGGAGACGACGGGATCTCTGAACGTTCTGCAGATTTAAAATACATCGCTACCACAACTCTTAAATAGTAATAGATACCAATTACAGCATTAACAACTGCCAGGATTACAAGCCATATATGATATTCTGACAATGCAGTTGAGAACATCATAAATTTCCCGATGAAGCCAGCAGTTAAAGGTATTCCTGCTAAAGAAAGCATTGCTACAGTTAGTGTGAATGCGATAAAAGGATTTCTCTTTGCAAGTCCTGTAAAACTATCAAAATTGTCGGATCCTGTTTGCCGCTTAACGAGTATAAGAACCGCAAATGCGATGATGGAGGCTACTGAATAGGCACTGGCGTAGAGAAAGACCGAATTGCCAGAACCCGGGCCTAAAGCTATAATTGCAAATAACATATAGCCTGCATGCGAGATACTCGAAAAAGCAAGCATTCTTTTAAAGCTATGCTGATATAAAGCGGTGACATTGCCAATGAAAAGAGTTAAAACCGAAATGACAAGAAGAACAGGCATCCAGAAGTCATGTAGTGGTGCAAAGCAAATCATGAATAAGCGTAAGAAAGCAGCAAATCCGGCAGTCTTAACTACAGTACTCATGAACGCTGTAATGATTGTTGGTGAGCCTTCGTAAACATCGGGAGTCCAGAAATGGAACGGAGCGGCGCCTACCTTAAAACTAAGTCCTATAATCATTAGAGTCAGGCCAGTATAGAAAAGCGGAGAGACCTGAGTTGGATTTGAAATGACGTACTCTTTGATGACCCCCAAATCAAAACTTGCGGTTGATCCATACAGAAATGCAATTCCCATCAAAAGAAATCCAGTAGAAAAAGCACCCGTTAAGAAATACTTTAGCGCAGCTTCATTTGATTTAAAATCATTTTTACGGATACCTGCAAGAATATAAAGACTAACCGACATGATCTCAATACCAATGAACAGCATAGAAAGGTTATTGAATGACACCATAACCAGGATCCCAATCAGTGCGAAAAGTATGATCGCGTAGTATTCTGCAACATGATCGCTTATCTGTTCAAAATAATCCTTGGATATCAGCAAGATCAGCATTGTTGACAGAATGCCTATTGATGTAAAGGCCACAGCAAAATTATCAAACTGCATCATCCCACTATAAATCGGCGCAGCACCTGAGTTCCACTCAAGCAAAGCTAATACGAGTCCGGCAGCCAGGCCTAGCAAAGTAACAGGCAGCAAAGCATTTTTTGCCTTATACAAGCCTAAGTAAAGAACCAGAATGGCTAAAATAGATAGGGTTATTAATGCGTTCATGCTTTTATTTAACTAATATTTTCTGATTTACCTGATCTAACAGGTTAATAACTGCAGCTTCTGAAATATGCAGGATTGGTTGAGGATAAACCCCGATTAAAATCACAAGAACTGAAATAACCAGTAAAACTGATTTTTCTGTTCCATCAAGATCTTTAAAAATTGAGGTACTTGAATTTACCGGACCAAGCATCACCTTCTGATACATTCTAAGCATATAGACCGCACCGAAGATAATGGTTAAGCCGGAAACAGCGGCTAACCAGATATTATGATTGTAGACACCCATTAACAGCAAGAACTCTCCAACAAAGCCATTGGTAAGGGGCAAGGCCACGGTACCAAGTAAAACGATAAGAAAAGTTATTGCGAGAATTGGTGCCGGTTTTGCGATTCCTCCCATCTGAGTCATTTCACGGGTATTCATCCTGCGAATAAGAATATCTGCAATAAAGAACATCCCAACCACATTGATACCGTGATTCAGCATTTGTATCATTGCTCCCTGCAGCCCTTGCAGGTTCCAGGCAAAAATACCGGCAGAGATAAGTCCGACGTGTGCTATTGATGAGTAAGCAATCAGGCGTTTAATATCATTCTGAGTAAATGCAATTATTGAAGCATAAACTACACCTATTACCGAAAGGATCAATGCTGTTTCCCCCCATGCATCAAAGCCAAGTGGTGCAACAGGAATTAACCAGCGAATAACACCATAAATACCCATCTTCAGCATGATTCCTGAAAGAAGCATGGTTCCGGCAGTTGGAGCTTCGGTATAAGTGTCAGGCTGCCAGGTATGAAATGGGAAGACAGGCATTTTAATTGCAAAAGCAATAAAGAATGCCCAGAATATCCATGCCTGAGTAACTGTATCAAGATCAAGTTTATAAAACTCTGCTATATCATAGCTGTTACCAGGAGTTTGTAAATGCAGGTAGATAATTGCCAAAAGCATTAATAAACTACCGGCGATAGTATAAATAAAGAATTTCAAATTGACTTTTATACGATTTTCACCACCCCACAATGCGCAAATGAAATAAACCGGTATCAATGCTGCTTCCCATCCGATATAGAAAAGAAAGCCATCCAAAGCTGTAAAAACTAGCAATAAACCAGTCTGCATAAAGAATATCAGTGCATAAAAAGCATTGGAATTCTTAATATCATGTTTATAGCTTGATAAAATAATGATCGGAATTAGGAGATTGGTAAGTAATAGAAGCACCATACTTATCCCATCAACCCCAGCCTTAAAATGTATCCCGAACTGTGGAATCCAGGCCAGATCAACGAGAAACTGGGTGCTGGCATCAGGAATAAAATTGAGATACAGATAAATAGTAATTGCAAGTGATATTAAAGACAATACACCTGCAAGCCCCTTTACTATAGTTTTGCCCGAAAGGAGGATGACCAGTGCAGCAATAAGCGGAATAAAAATTTGTAACAGTAAGATTTCCATTTAAATTGTTCTACTCCTTAATATTAAATTTTATACATACTATAAACCAGTAAGGCCAGGATTCCGGCAACCATCATAAAGATGTAAAAGCCAACCATACCGGATTGAAGTAATCTGAAAGTTTTACTTGCCTCTACAGCCCCTTTGCCAAAGCCATTCACCAGGCCGTCAATACCTGCTTTGTCAACAGTTCTGAAAAAGAATCCTGACAATGCATTTAGCGGACGGGTAATTAGTGAATCATAGATCTCATCGATAAAAAACTTATTATACGAGAGCCGTGCTAATCCGCTGCGTCCTGTAATTTCATTTGCAGGAATATGAGCTTGTTTTACATAACGGTTGTAAGCATACAGCATTGCAATAATGGCAACTCCAACAGAAACAGCCATAAGAATATATTCTGTAGTATGATCTAAAGTCAGGTGAGCCGATTTGGAAGCAGAAGCTTCAAAAACCGGAGCAAGGAAACCGGCCAGCCAATGACTTCCACCAAATACTTCAGGAATTCCGATCAATCCGCCCAGAGCAGAAAGAATTGCCAATACGATCAAAGGAACCGTCATGGATGCCGGTGATTCATGTAAATGATGCTCCTGTTCAGTAGTTCCCCTGAACTTTCCATTAAATGTCAGGTACATCATCCGGAACATGTAAAATGCGGTGAACATGGCACCAATAACGGCGATCAGCCAGAAAATTTTATTATTTTCATAAACGTGTGCAAGTATCTCATCCTTCGAAAAGAATCCTGAAAAAGGAGGAAGTCCGGCAATTGCAATTGTCCCGATCATCATAGTAAGATATGTAACAGGCAATTTCTTTTTAAGTCCGCCCATATTTCGCATATCCTGCTCATTGCTCATAGCATGAATAACAGAACCTGCACCAAGGAAAAGTAATGCTTTAAAAAACGCATGGGTGATTACATGAAAGAAAGCACCGGTATATGCTCCAACTCCCAATCCAAGGAACATATATCCTAACTGAGATACAGTTGAATATGCCAATACTTTTTTAATATCAGTCTGAGTTACAGCAATGGCTGCTGCAAGGAATAGCGTTGCAAGTCCGATAATGGCTACAACTCCGAGAGTTTCGGGAGCCAGCGTAAATAAAATATTAGAGCGGGCGATCATGTAAATACCAGCAGTAACCATTGTCGCAGCATGAATAAGGGCTGATACAGGAGTTGGTCCGGCCATCGCATCAGGCAACCAGGTAAACAATGGAATTTGTGCTGACTTTCCGATAGCTCCAACAAATAATAAAGCAGTGATCAGAATCAGAACTGAATCTCCTGAGGCCATATTTGCTGCCTGAGGAAAAACACTTGCAAACTCTACACTATTGAATGTACTGAAGATCAGGAAAACAGCAATCAGAAAGCCTAAATCACCAATGCGGTTCATCACAAAAGCTTTTTTTGCCGCACTTGCATAAGATGAGTTAGTGAACCAGAATCCAATAAGCAGATAAGAGCATAAACCTACGCCTTCCCATCCGATAAACATAACTACATAATTGGAACCAAGCACCAATAGCAGCATGAAAAATATGAACAGGTTCAGATAGGAAAAGAATTTTGCAAAGCCTGCATCATGGTGCATATAACCGGTTGAATATACATGGATCAGAAACCCAATCCCGGTTACGATCAGCAGCATTAATGCACTGAGGGGATCAACCAAAAAAGAAAAAGGAATTTTCACATTTCCTGCACTTATCCAATCGAAAATTGGAATAATGAAAGATTTTGTTTCTGCTGAATTAAGTTCAAAGAATATCCCCAAACTAACCGCAAAAGAGGCAAGTACAGTAAGGCAACCTACAAAACCAACAGCAGCTTTAGGCAGAGTATTACGGCCTAACCCGTTTATGAGGAAACCTAAAAGTGGAAATAAAGGAACTAACCAGACTAAATTTATCATTACTATATGCTAATTATCATATTATATACCCTCTCATCCCTGTCTGCACTAAGGCAGGCTGAGTATTAACAAAGGATCACCACTTAAGTTTATTCAAAATATTAACATCCGTTGAATTGGTATTCCGGTAAACCATCACAATGATGGCCAGACCGATTGCCACTTCAGCAGCTGCCAAAGCCATTATAAAAAATACAAATACCTGTCCTGAGGGATCATTATGATGAACCGAGAATGCAGTGAGTAAAAGATTTACAGCATTAAGCATCAATTCAATCGACATGAAAATCACGATTGCATTTCTGCGGATAAGCACTCCAATTACCCCAATCGCAAAAATAATCGTGCTTAACAGGATATAATGATTTAAAGGAACACCTTGAATTGCCTGAGTTACATTTTCCATGATCTATCCCTGTTTTATATCTTTTTTAGCTAATAGAACGGCTCCAACCATCGCAGAAAGTAAGAGAATAGATGATATCTCAAACGGTAACAGGAATTTGCTGAATAAGACCTTTCCGAGGTTTTTCACAAGGCCAAGATCCTGAGTTTGCAGAACCAGAGGATCAGAAGCATTTAATGCCTTTACCGATCCAACCAATGTTATGACAAGACACATACCTGCAATGACGCCTACCATTTTAAGAAGATTGGATTTCGAACCGACTGAGCCCTCATTCAGGTTGAGCAGCATGAGGACAAAAAGGAAGAGTACCATTATTGCACCCATATAGACGATGAAGTTCACAATTGCAAGGAACTGTGCATTCAGCATGATGTAGTGCAGGGTAAACGTAAAAAATGTGACAATGAGATAAAGCACGCTATGCACCGGATTCTTCGAAAATATCACCAAAAGGGCGAAGAATATGGTTAAGAAAGCAACAAAATAAAAAAGAGATATACTCATTAATATGGTATTTTAATCTTTGCTCCAAATTTGGGCAAAGGTATAATTTCTGCCGAAATAATTACAGGCTCCGGCTGCCTCAATTACAAAAATATTAGTCCTGCTGAACCTTCATAGGCTCTTCAACCAGTTTATCTTTACCATAGATGAAATCCTTTCTCAGGTAATCTGCCGGAACAATCGGACCATCAAGATAAATCGCTTCTTTCGGACAAGCTTCTTCGCACAATCCGCAGAAAATACAACGCAGCATATTGATCTCATAAACTGCAGCATACTTCTCTTCACGATATAAAGCTTCTTCACCCTTCTGACGCTCAGCAGCAATCATTGTGATTGCTTCTGCCGGACATGAAAGTGCACAAAGTCCACAGGCAGTACAACGCTCACGACCTTGTTCATCCCTCTTAAGAGAGTGCATCCCTCGCCAATTCTCAGAGAATTCGCGTTCAACCTCAGGATAAAAAATAGTTTCCTTCTTCTTGAACATGTGTCTGAAAGTTATTCCCATCCCCTGAAAAATTGCCGGAAGGTATAATCGCTCCCAGAAATTCATTGGTTTCTGTTCTAAAACTTTTTTTCTGTTACTTAATGGTTCCATAGACCCTAAATCCTCCTAAAAGGGTTTTTATTTATAGTAAATCAGTCGCTTACAAACCGATTATAGTTTATCAATAATTGTAATCACAATACCGGTAATTACTATGTTGGCTATCGCCAAAGGAATTAATATTTTCCAGCCAAGGTTCATCAGCTGGTCATACCTGAAACGCGGTACTGTCCACCTCACCCACATAAACAGGAAGATAAATGCAAATATCTTCAGCATCAGGACGGCCATTCCTACCAGTGGTCCGATTACTGGACCGGTCATTTCATTAACCCAATCCATTCCCGGATAATTATAAGCCCCAAAATACAGTGTTGACATTACTGCTGAAGCCAAAAACATATTCAGATATTCTGCGAACATGTATGCACCCATTTTGAAGCCTGAATATTCAGTATGGTAACCACCTACAAGTTCAGTCTCACATTCAGGTAAATCGAAGGGAGTACGATTGGTTTCAGCAAAAGAACAAATAAGGAAAATAATGAATCCAAGAGGCTGATAAAAAATATTCCAGTTAATACCATGCTGCTGCTCGGCTATTTCCTTCATACTCAAGGTATTGGTAGCCATAAGCAAGGCGATAATAGATAGACCCATTGGAATTTCATAGCTGATACTTTGGGATGCAGCTCTTACAGCACCCATCAGGGAGAATTTATTATTTGAAGCCCATCCTCCAATCATAATTCCATAAACACCCAGTGAAACCACTCCGAAAATATAAAGCATTCCAACATTGATGTCGGTAATCTGCAAACTAACCTGGCGTCCTGCTATCTCAATATCCTGACCCCAGGGAATTACCGCACTACCAAGAAATGAAGTAAATAATGCAAGGGATGGCCCCAGAATAAAAAGTGCTTTACTTGAATCAGTAGGAATGATTTCTTCTTTGAAAAACATTTTGAGTCCATCAGCAAGCGGCTGAAACATCCCTCCGGGTCCGGCTCTGTTGGGCCCAACCCTGTCCTGAAGGAAACCTGCGATCTTTCTTTCTGCAAGTGTAGAGTAGGCTGCAACTGTAAGGCTGATCAGGAATATGACCAGGATTAAAGCGAATTTCTCAATTATAAATGCTAGTTCCATCAGATCTTGGTTGCTCGTTCAAATTCTACTTTATTTGCTTCAATTAAAACCGGATTCTCTTTAATCACGGGTAATGGAACAAATTCATAATGATTAGAGGATATTACTGAGGTATGTGCAATATGACGCGGCCCCTCAATGATCCAGCTGCTGGTATTTTTAGTTTCGAAACGGCAGGTATTACAAATAAAATCCTCAACCTCACCAAATTGATCTTTACGGCCTGTAACTCTTAAAACCTCATCCCCTTTATACCAAAGAGTTACTTTTCCTTTACAGGTAGGGCAATCACGATGGGCATCCACAGGTTTTGTAAACCAAACCCGGTTCTTGAATCGGAATGTTTTATCAGTTAGTGCTCCTACCGGACAAACATCGATTACATTACCCGAAAAATCGTTATCAATGGCTTTTTCAATGTAAGTTGAAATTTCTGATGCATCACCCCGGCCTAAAATACCATGTAAGCGGTTATCCGTGATCTGGTTTGCCACATAAACACACCTATAGCATAAAATACAACGGGTCATGTGTAACTGAATCTTATCGCCAATATCGATTTTATCAAAAGTACGACGCTCAAATTCATATCTTGAATTGCCTACACCATGCTCAAAAGACAAATCCTGTAAATGGCATTCTCCGGCCTGATCACAAATCGGACAATCAAGCGGGTGATTGATCAATAAGATCTCAACTACACCCTTTCTTGCTTCAATTACTTCGGGGGAAGTGATGTTCTGCACCTCCATTCCATCCATTACACCGGTACGGCAGGATGCGACCAGTTTTGGCATCGGTCGGGGATCCTTTTCAGAACCCTTGCTTACTTTAACCAGACAAGTCCGGCATTTTCCGCCACTACCTTCCAGTTTAGAATAATAGCACATAGCAGGAGGTACAATATCTCCCCCAATCTGACGTGCAGCATTGAGAATACTTGTACCCGGTTCTACTTCAACCGTGATCCCGTCTATTGTAACTTTAACTTTATCGCTCATTGTTTAAAATTCAAAACCTGTGCTTAATATCAAAGGGCTTTCCGTCCAAATTTTTGACTTTTCAATTTTGACTTGCCACTTCTTCCAATTTTGGCAAGGGGTCTGCATACTTTGCCAAACCATAATTCCGTTCCATTGCTTCCTTCGGATTGCTAACATGCCATTCAAATTCATCACGGAAGTGTCGAATCGCACTGGCAACAGGCCAGGCTGCAGCATCTCCCAAGGGACAGATTGTATTTCCTTCGATTTTCTTAGAAACATCTACCAAAAGATCGATATCACTCATTTTTCCATGACCATATTCCAGACGGTGAAGTACTTTCTCCATCCAGCCGGTTCCTTCACGGCATGGGGAACACTGTCCGCAACTTTCATGGTGATAGAACCTTGAGAAATTCCAGGTATTTCTCACGATACACTGGTCTTCATCGAAAGCAATAAACCCACCGGAACCTAACATTGTTCCGCTTTGAAAGCCACCATCAGAAAGAGATTCGTAACTCATCAAACGAGGCTGACCATTAACAGTATTGAGAATAAGATTAGCCGGAAGAATCGGCACCGAAGAACCTCCAGCAACAACAGCTTTTAATCTCTTTCCATTGGCAATACCACCGCAATATTCATCAGAATAAATAAACTCTTCGACAGGTACACCTAATTCAATTTCATAGACACCCGGCTTTTTCAGATTACCTGAAGCAGAGATCAGCTTTGTTCCTGTACTTCTGCCGTTGCCGATCTTTGCGTATTCTTCGCCACCATCATTAATAATAGGTACCACAGCAGCAATTGTTTCTACGTTATTGACTACAGTAGGACAAGCCCAAACACCAGAAATTGCAGGAAATGGAGGTTTGATACGCGGATTACCACGCTTACCTTCCAAAGATTCGATTAGCGCAGTTTCTTCACCACAAATATATGCTCCTCCACCTGGCTGAACATATAATTCAAGATCGTAACCTGAGCCCAAAATATTTTTTCCA
>CAZGCG010000026.1:0-17718 GCA_964524205.1 uncultured Sphingobacterium sp.
TCATTGCTGAACAAATCCTTCTAAATATTGCTGCCAGCAGGGGAATGGAAATGAAAACAGCAGTCGTAATCGATTATGTTAAAAAGAACTTTCTTACTGATCTTCCGGATAAGGCAGTTTGGGTTGATGGCTCAGGTCTTTCCCGACAAAATTTGTTTACTCCACGAAGCATGGTTAGGCTTTGTGAAAAAATTTATGATGAGTTCGGGGATCAGGAACGTCTTTTTGACCTCTTACCTCAGGGTGGCAAAAACGGAACACTGAAAAATCTTTTTAAAGCAGATAAGCCTTATGTTTTTGCTAAAACAGGGAGTCTCTCTAACAATCATAATTTGAGCGGGTATCTGATCACAGCTTCAGGTAAAAAGCTGATTTTTGCATTCATGAATAATAATTTTACCAGGCCGACGGCAGAAATACGTTCTGAGATGGAAAAGCTGATCACGCAGATTTATAAAAACTATTGATCGGTTTCAAGGCCTGTTAATCCACCAAAACAAAAACCAGAATCATGAACAAAATTAAGATCGGGCTTATAGTATTGCTGGCTGCAGTTGCATTAAGCTGCAGAACCGATGCACCGGGCATTACCACTATTTATATAGTCAGACATGCCGAAAAGGATGTTTCTGACCCTAAAAATCAGGACCCTGAACTCAGTGTGGAGGGCAGGGAAAGGGCTGTGGCATTAGCCAGTAAATTGAAAGAAATTAAACTTGATGCAGCTTTTGCCACCAAGTATAAAAGAACAAGCCAGACTGCTTACTATTCAGCAAAAAACAGCAATATTGAGATCCAGACTTATAATGCACAGGATTTTCGAGGTATTGCAGAGCTTGTAAAAACAAAACATATCGGGCATAAAGTTTTAATTGTTGGGCATTCGAATACTGTACTGGAACTGCTGGAGGCTTTTACTGTCACCCGGCCTCTTACTGCGCTTAGCGATGATGATTATGATTTCTTCTTTGAGCTAAGAATTGATCCAAACGGGAAGGCAGAGCTTAAAACACAGCATTATGGAAAAGCGCATCACAGCAGCAATATAAAATAGGCGCATTTACTAATAAGTAAAAAAAGAGAATGAATAAAGGAAAGGGCTTAAGACTATTTTTTGGCGGTACAGCCTATTTAGGAATGCCTCATAACCAAGCTTTCAAAAAACTTGTTTTTGAAGGTATTGAGATTTACGGAATAAACCACGGGGCATCCAGAAATAATAATATTACGCTGGATATTTTTTCTATTGCTGAAAATGAAGCTGCCAGGCGATTCGGTGCCGAAGATTCGATCTTCTTGTCGAGCGGATATCTTGCTGCCCAACTTCTTGTTCAGCAATATTATGAAACTCATCAGTTAATTTATGCCCCTGATACCCATCCGGCACTATGGATTGGTAGACCTGAAGCACCACGGATAAAATTTGAGGAATGGACAGAGAAGACTATAAATCTGATCAATGGATCCGATCGACCTGTAATGATCATCAGCAATTCTCTGAACAATCTGATACCGGAAATCTATAATTTCGATTGGTTAAAACATATTGATCCAATTAAAGAGCTCGTACTACTCATAGATGATTCCCATGGAATTGGAATTACCGGAAATCATGGAGAAGGTATTTACAGCAGACTACCACAATTACCCAATATCAAGACCTTTGTAATAGCGTCGATGGCCAAAGCACTGGGTTTTGATGCAGGCCTTATTCTTGGAAATTCTGCTGGTATTAAAAATCTGAGAAATTCACCTGTTTATGTTGGCAGTTCACCCCCGTCGCCAGGGATGCTTTATGCTTTTGTACATGCCGGTGAGATTTATGCGCAGGAACTTCTTAATCTGCGCAGAAATTTAAGGCTCTTTACAGATCTGCTGGAATCAACAAAAAAGCTTTTTTTCATCAATGATTTTCCGGTTTTTCTTCTTCTGGATGATGAAATTGCGATCGATTTGTTAAAAAATGGGGTCAATATCTCATCCTTTCCTTATCCCGATCCAAAAGCTAAGGCAATTCATAGAATCGTGATCAACAGTATCCATGAGAAGGAAGAGCTAGAAATTCTCGCAAAGAGGATAAACGGAAACCGCTAATTTAAAGATCCTCGAAAGGAATATCCATCAACTCATAGTTCTTCCAGCCGATAAAATCAAAATGCCACCATTCATTATTGAGAACCCTAAATCCATGTTTTTCCATTGTGTTTCGTAATAATTCGCGATTCTGAATGACATTGGCAGGAAGATTCATAAAATCTGATGCGGCTTCGGCAGCGAAGCTGTCGTAGGGAGTAGGCATTTCCAGTTCTTTTCCGGTTTTCAGATCGATCAGGGTGAGATCAATCGCACAACCCCTGTTATGCCGTGATCCATCCTTTGGATTCGCAACAAAACTCTTATCAGATGCAATTGCAAAGAATTTTACCGTTACACTGTAGGGGCGGTATCCGTCAAATATTTTTAGTCCGTAGCCTGATTTTTTGAGCTCAATTTGAACATTTTTAAGGGCTTCAACTACCGGAAGCCTCGCAAATGCCCTTGCCTGTTTGTAAACAGCCTGTTTAGCAAAATTATTTTTTCCGGCGTAACGGATGTCCAGTTTAATATCGGGGATACTTTTTTTGATTTCAATCAGCTGCTTGTTTTTATCTTTTTCAATCGATTTTTTATAATCAGCATGCTCATTGATGACCTGTAAACCATAGGAATTTATAATCTGCGAATAAGCTTCAGAAAATCCGAAAAGGAGGATTAGTAATAGAAGTTTCTTCATCATCGGTTTGAAACGATCAGCAGATCCAGATCTTTCATTGGTATATTAAAGCGGTCGGACAGATCTTTATTTGTAAGCTTTCCCTGATAGAGGTAGATTGCATTACGGATGCCGGGTCTTTCCCAAATCAGGTTCATTATTCCCCCCATTTCTCCTATGTCTAGTATGATTGGGGTGAAAATATTAGTCAAAGCATAGGTAGCTGTGCGTGATACCCTTGATGCTATGTTTGGAACGCAGTAATGGATTACATCGTATTTTCTGAAAGTAGGAACAGTATGATTAGTTACACTAGAGGTTTCAAAACATCCACCCTGATCGATACTTACATCAATAATCACCGAGTTTGGCTTCATTTTACTCACAGTTTCCTCTGAAACAATACAGGGACTTCTTCCATGGTTGGCGCGAATAGCTCCGATAGCAACATCACAACTGCAAATGGCTTTTTGTAATACTACAGGTTGAATGACCGAAGTAAAGACACGGCTTCCAATATTATTTTGCAGCCTGCGTAACCTGTAAATGGAGCTGTCAAAGACCTTAACCTCGGCTCCGAGAGCAATAGCAGTTCGCGCAGCATATTCGCCAACTGTACCGGCACCCAAAATAACGATCTCCGTTGGAGGTACACCTGTAATTCCGCCAAGCATCAAGCCTTTACCTTCAAATACGTTGCTCAGGTATTCGGCAGCAATAAGCACTGAAGTTGCCCCAACAATTTCACTCATTGCCCTTACCACACTGAGTACATTTCCTTCATCACGGAGGTACTCAAAGGAAAGTGCGGTAATATTCTTTTTCATCAGAGCCTTCAGAAAATCGGCTTTCATGGTCGACATCTGCAGGGCGGAGAAAAGAACCTGCCCCATCTTCATCATTTCTACTTCATCCTCTGTGGGAGGTGCGATTTTGATAATCAGATCTGCTTTGTAAATTTCCTTTTTATCATAAACGATCTGAGCTCCCTGTTCACTGTAATGATTATCGGTAAAATTGGCAGCCAGACCGGCTCCGGCTTCAATTACGACCTCATGTCCATGCTGGACTAATAAACCAACAGATAAAGGTGTTAACGCGATTCTGTTTTCCTGGAAAGAGGTCTCTTTGGGTATGCCGATATAGAGGTTGTTCTTTTTGTTTCTAAGCTCCAACATCGCCTCCTGCGGTTGCATCATGGCTTGTTTTGCAATGTCAGATAATTCACTCATCATGCGGGTTCTAATAAGGGTAATGAAGGTACGAAATTTTTAAAACAGGATGGGCTTAATTCAGAATAATTCAGTTTAAACCTTGTCTGCATTGATATTACGCAATCCGTTTTCGCCTTCTGAGATTGTTATTTTAATGTAGTTTTGGGGCCAAAGATCGGAGATATTTTGTGGCCATTCGATAAAACAATATTCTCCTGATGCAAGATATTCTTCAAACCCTATGTCAAATGCTTCATTCTGGGATTTGATTCGGAAAAAATCAAAATGATAAATTTTCCCCCCGGGGTAGACATATTCATTCACTATTGAATAGGTAGGGCTGCTTGCCGTTTCTTTCATGCCAAGGACAAAGCATAATGCTTTGATCAGAGTTGTTTTTCCTGCCCCCATTTCGCCCTCAAACAGAAAGACCTTTTCTTTTTCTGCAAATTTTAGCAGTTCAGATGCTGCCTCTTGCAATTCCCCTTCGTTATTGACCCGGATGTTCATTAGATCGAATTATAAAGCGATAAAAATTGTTGTTATGGATTATTTAGGACTGTAGGTTACGTATGGGACAATCATTTCTTCCATAGATATGCCACCATGCTGGAATGTTTCGTTAAAGTAATTAACAAAATGGTTGTAGTTGTTAGGGTACACGAAAAAACTATCTTCTTTTGCAAAAATAAAGCTCGAACTCATGTGCAGTTTTGGAAGCATTGCCTCATGTGGATTTTTGACATGAAACACATCTTTTGAATTGAAATCGAGATTTTTTCCTTGTTTATATCTCAAATTGGAGTTGGTATTGCGGTCACCAATCACTTTACTTGGATGCTTTACCCGGATCGTGCCGTGATCGGTAGTTATAATTAGTTTTATTTTTTTCTGGGAAAGCTTTTTTAAAGCATCCAATAAGGGTGAGTGCTCGAACCAGGATAGCGTTAAAGAGCGGTATGCTGCCTCGTCATTTGCAAGTTCCCTTATCATAGCCATATCGGTTCGTGCATGAGAAAGCATGTCAACAAAATTATAAACGATAACATTCAGGTCATTACCCATCAAATTGTTTAGGTTCTCACTGATATTTTTCCCTTGCTCAAAAGTTAAGATCTTATTATATGAATATTTGCATTCCTTACGCATAACGCGCTGAATCTGTTCAGCAAGAAATTTTTCTTCGAACAGATTTTTACCTCCCTCGTCCTCATCATTCTGCCACATTTTGGGAAAGTGCCGCTCCATTTCTAATGGCATAAATCCTGAAAAAATTGCATTTCTGGCATATTGAGTAGCAGTAGGTAAAATACTGTAATAACTATCTTCCTCCTCGATTCTGTAATAATCCATCAAAAGAGAATTGATCATTTTCCACTGATCATATCTCAAATTATCGATCAGGATGAAGAAAGTCGGTTTTTTGGGCTCTAATGATGGGAAAACCTTTTTAACAAAAAGTTGGTTTGATGTAATTGGCCCATCCTCCGGGTTTTTAAGCCATTTGAGATAATTTTTTTCAATAAATTTTGAGAATTGAACATTGGCCTCTGATTTCTGCACTGTCAGAATTTCATGCATACCTTCATCTTCGAGTTTTTCAAGAGAAAGTTCCCAGTACACCAGTTTTTTATAAACATCAACCCACTCTGAAAAACTCAGGTTTTCATTCAGGGTCATTCCCAGGGTTCTGAAATCCTGCCGATAGGCCATAGATGTTTTCTCACTTACCAGACGTTTATTATCAATCAGTTTTTTTATTGTAAGTAAGATCTGTTTTGGATTAACCGGTTTGATCAGATAATCATCTATTTTAAATCCGATTGCATCCTCCATCATATACTCTTCCTCGTTTTTAGTAATGAGCACGATTGGGATATCAGGATCTATTGTTTTAATTCTGGCCAGAGTCTCCAGTCCGGTAAGTCCCGGCATATTTTCATCAAGGAATACCAGATCGAAGTTTTCTTTTTTGAAACAATCCAGAGCATCATTACCATTGGTCACAGTCTTAATTCTGTAGCCTTTTTCATTCAGAAATAGTATATGTGGTTTTAGCAGGTCGATTTCATCGTCGGCCCACAATATGGTTGTTTCCTGCATTTCAATGTAAAATTAATAATTAATAGGTCATCGAACTTATTTATACATTCAATTGTCATTAAAAATAACAATTTTTGTGCCGTAAGGTTCCCGATCTTGAATAAGAAGAAAATAATTAATGATCCGGTTTACGGATTCATCACAATTCCATCAGAACTGGTGTATGATTTGATTCAGCACCCCTATGTTCAGCGCTTACGCTATATCAAACAACTGGGTATGACCCACCTGGTTTACCCAGGCGCTTTACACACTCGTTTTCATCATGCACTTGGTGCAATGCATCTGATGAGCCTGGCAGTTGAAACGATAAAAAGCAAAGGTCAGGCGATCTCTTATGAGGAGGAGGAGGCGGTGATGATCGCTATTTTACTTCACGATATCGGCCATGGACCCTTTTCTCATGCCCTGGAGCACACCATTGTAGATGGAGTATCTCATGAGCATATCACTGCGCTTCTGATGAATAATCTGAATCGGGAGTTTGATGGTAAGCTTACCATGGCTCTTGAAATATTCAATAACCGCTATCCAAAAACTTTTTTACACCAGCTGGTTTCCGGGCAACTGGATATTGATCGCCTGGATTACCTGAACCGGGATAGCTTTTTTACCGGAGTTTCGGAGGGCGTAATCAGCTTTGACAGGATCATAAAGATGCTGGATGTTATTGATGATCAGTTAGTTGTTGAAGAAAAGGGCATTTATTCTATAGAGAAATTTTTGATTGCACGAAGGCTGATGTACTGGCAGGTATACCTTCATAAGACTGTTATTGCTGCTGAGCAAATGCTTGTAAAGATTCTGGAAAGGGCAAAAGAATTATCCCTTGATGGAAGGAATTTATTTGCCAGTCCCTGTTTTTCCTATTTTTTGAAGAATTCGGTGAGCCGGGAAGAATTCAGAAACGAGCCCCGAAATTTAGAAAGATTTACCAAACTGGATGATAATGATATATTTACATCAATAAAGGTTTGGGCTGACGATGAGGATCTTATCCTTTCAACACTTTGCAATCACCTGATCAGCAGAAACCTTTATAAAGTGGAGATTAGTAATGAGCCACCACCTGTGGAATGGATAAATGAACTGGCCGAAAGAGTTACTGACGAATTCGAGGTTTCTGACGATGACACCTCTTATTTCGTATTTACTGATACAATAAAAAATAATGCATACCATGTTGGCGATGGGAGTATTAACATTTTAATGAAAAATGGGTCTATAGAGGATATTACCAAAGCATCAGATAATTCCAATCTCGAGGCACTGGCAAAAACCGTACAGAAGTATATACTCTGTTATGTTAAAGAAATAAGGGACGTCAATTAATAAACAGGCGAATAAGTTCAAAATTTGTTCGTTAACATATAAGCTATAAATTTGCCCGATGCAACTAACTGCACATCAGATTGGAATTTTACTTGAAGGAACTGTAGAAGGTAATCCTGAGGTGACAGTAAATCAGCTTGCGAAAATAGAAGATGCAAAGCAGGGATCCTTGTCTTTTCTTGCAAATTCTAAGTACGAGCAATTTGTTTATGGCTCAGGGGCATCAATCATTATTGTAAACGATGAATTTGTGCCTTCCCAGCCTATCGGGGCAACTTTAATCAGAGTAAAAAATGCATACAGTGCCTTTTCGATTTTGCTCGAGAAATATGATGAACTTTTAAAATCGAATAAAACCGGTATAGAAGAACCCAGTTTTATTCATCCAAGTGCTGAGATAGGTAAAGATGTTTACATTGCTGCATTGGCATATATTGGCCCGAATGTTAAGATTGGAGACGGTAGCAAGATATATCCAAATACCTATCTGGCAGATAATGTAATTATTGGTAAGAATGTAACTTTGTATGCAGGGGTAAAGGTTTATTTTAACTGTATAATTGGCGATAATTCAATTATACATTCTGGTGCGATTATCGGAAGTGACGGTTTTGGTTTTGCAAACGGGGGTGAGGGTGTTTATCGAAAGGTTAGCCAGATTGGTAACGTTATCATTGAAGAAAACGTAGAAATAGGATCTAATACAACAATAGACCGGGCAACAATGGGATCAACTATTATCCGAAAAGGTGTTAAGCTGGATAATCTGATTCAGATTGCTCATAATGTAGAAATTGGTGCAAATACGGTAATTGCGGCACAAACAGGAGTATCAGGAAGTACCAAAATTGGTGAAAATTGTGTGATTGGCGGGCAGGTGGGAATGGTTGGACATATAAGTATAGCCAACGGCAGTAATATAGGGGCAAAATCAGCGGTTAATAATTCTATAAAGGAAGAGAATATGAGCTGGAACGGATTTCCTATGATGACTTACCGGGATTCCTTGAAATCGCAGGTCATAATAAAGCGCTTGCCTGAGCTGGAAAAGCGAATTGCAGAACTTGAAAACATAATTAAAGACCGTTTAAAGTGATCAGTATTCGGACTGATGAATATTAATACGATGAATGTAAAACAAAGAACAATTAAATCAGAAGTTTCTGTGACAGGTGTCGGTTTACATACCGGCAAGGTGGCAAGGATGACATTCAAGCCTGCTCCCGAAAACCATGGTTATAAGTTTAAGAGAATTGACCTTCCGGGAACACCGGTTATTGATGCTGATGTTGATAATGTGACCGATACATCAAGAGGAACTACCCTAACACAGAATGGAGCCAGCGTAAATACTGTTGAGCACGTTTTGGCCAGCCTTGTGGGTACCGAAGTCGATAATATTTTGATGGAGCTCGACGGACCGGAGATTCCAATTATGGATGGAAGCTCCATTCAATTCGTTGATGCACTTGAAAATGTAGGATTTGTTAATCAGGAAGCCGACCGCGAGTATTACAGTATCCCACATAATATTCATTATTCTGAACCCGATCGCAAGGTTGAGATGGTTGCTATGCCCCTGGATGATTATCGCTTCACCTGCATGATCGATTATAACTCACCGGTTTTAGGCAGTCAGCATGCAGCAATAACAACACTTTCAGAATTTAAAAAGGAAATTGCATCCTGCCGCACGTTTTGTTTTCTCCATGAACTTGAAATGTTATTGAAACATGATCTGATCAAGGGTGGTGATTTGAATAACGCGATTGTGGTCGTAGATAAGCAGGTAAGCAAAGAAGAGTTAAAGAATCTTGCCAAACTTTTCAACCGTGATGATATTGATGTTGCCAGAGAAGGTATTCTGAATAACATTGAATTACGTTATCAGAATGAACCGGCACGCCATAAGCTTTTGGATATGATTGGTGATCTGGCATTAGTTGGTGTTCCATTGAAGGGCCATATCATGGCTGCGAGACCGGGGCATGCTGCAAATATTGCTTTTGCTAAGAAAATTAAATCACAGATCAAGAAAGAGAGGTCAAAAAAGAATGTACAGGTTTATGATCCAAGCGTAACACCATTGTATGATGTGGTTCAGATCATGAACATTTTGCCTCACAGACAACCCTTTTTGTTTATTGACAAGATTCTTGAACTTTCAAAAACACATGTGGTTGGAGTGAAAAATGTCACGATGAATGAAGAATTCTTCAAAGGGCATTTTCCGGGTGCACCGGTTCTTCCGGGAGTAATTCAGATCGAAGCGATGGCGCAAACAGGAGGGATTCTCGTGCTTAGTACTGTTCCTGATCCACGTAATTACCTGACGTATTTCTTAAAGATCGATCGTGTTAGATTCCGCGCCCAGGTTTTACCGGGAGATACTATTGTATTCCGCTGCGATCTAATGGAACCAATCAGAAGAGGTATTTGCCAGATGAAAGGTGTTGGAATGGTGGGTGAAAAGATTGTGGTTGAGGCAGAAATGATGGCACAAATAATCAGAGTTAAAGAAAGCGAAGCAAGCGTATGATCCAGCCCTTAGCATATATTCACCCACAGGCCAAGATTGCCGAAACCGTTGTTATAGAACCTTTTGTTACCATCTACAAGGATGTAGTTATTGGTGAAGGTACCTGGATCGGCTCGAATGTTACCATCATGGATGGTGCCCGTATCGGCAAAAACTGCCGTATATTTCCGGGAGCTGTTGTTTCAGCACCTCCACAGGATATGAAGTATAAAGGGGAAGCTTCTACAGTTACTATCGGAGATAATACAATTATCAGGGAGTGTGTAACACTCAATCGGGGTACTGCACTCGATAAAAATACAACAACTATCGGTTCAAATTGTCTTTTGATGGCTTATGTTCACATTGCTCACGATTGTGTTATCGGAAACAATGTGATCATTGCAAACTCAGTACAACTGGCCGGGCATATTGAAGTGCAGGACTATGCTTTTATCGGCGGAGCCTCTGCTGTTCACCAGTTCGTTTCAATTGGTGCACACTCGATTATATCAGGTGGTTCTCTAGTGCGTAAAGATGTGCCTCCCTATACCAAGGCTGGTCGTGAGCCATTGTCGTATGTTGGCATAAATTCGGTTGGTTTACGCCGCAGAGGGTTTAGTTCCGAGCAGATTAATGAGATCCAGGATATTTACAGAACCATATTCCTGAAAAAATATAATATTTCCAGAGCACTGGATATTATAGAAACCGAGCGTGAAGCTACTGAGATCAGGGATGAGATTATTGATTTTATCCGAAACTCCAACCGCGGTGTTATGAAGGGTTTTGGTAATTCCTAAACCCCGGAATCCCACAGGGATTTAAACATGATGAAGATACACCTTGAACATATTGGCCGCCGGTTTAATCGCGAATGGATTTTCAGGGATGTTAATTATGTTTTTGAAAGTGGTAGCTCCTATGCCATTCTGGGTGCCAACGGTGCCGGAAAATCTACGATCTTACAAGTTATTTCAGGTAGTCTGAGCAGCTCAGAGGGAACAATTTCTTATACAAGGGAAGGTGTTTTGCTCAATCCGGAAAATGTTTTTGAATATTTATCCATGGCCGCACCCTATCTGGAACTCATCGAAGAGCTTACGCTTAGGGAGCTAATTGACTTTCATTTTCGCTTTAAGAAATACAGATCCGGACTTGACTGCGATCTAATGATTGACCTGATGGGTCTGAAACGTTCTGAGCATAAAGCGATAAAGAATTTTTCTTCCGGTATGAAACAGCGGGTAAAGCTTGCCCTGGCTTTTTGTTCTGATACGGATATGATTCTTCTGGATGAACCAGCCTCAAATCTCGACCAGCAGGGACTGGAATGGTACCTCTCGCTAATTGAAAAATATTCTGCAGATAGGATTCTCATCATATGCTCCAATCAAATACAGGAGTATAGTTTCTGTAAGAATCAGCTGAATGTAGCAGATTATAAATGAAATACTGCTTTTTCTTAGTTCCTTGCTGAAAGCATTAGATGATACACTGCCTTGTCTATTTAAGCCCGGGGCAATTATTGGAATATTAATAAAATGCCCATATCTTTGCGGCTCGAAATCAGTAAAATCTTATGGCAAAAGCTTCAGAAATTAAATCAGGAAATATATTACGTTATAATGGCGAATTGGTAACTGTGGATGAAATCATTCACCGTACACCAGGTAAAGGAGGGGCTTTTTACATCGGAAAGCTGCGAAATATAAAAACGGGTAAAATTGTTGAGGCCAGAATGGGAACAGATGAGCAGGTAGAAATTTGCCGTGTTGAAACCAGTGATTACCAGTATCTTTATGAAGAGGGTGATTATTTTGTGGTGATGGACAATACTACTTTCGAGCAATTCAGTATTGAAAAGACCTTATTTGGAAACGCAGCCAAATTTCTGAAAGAAGGAATGAATGTGATTGTTTCTTTTGAAAGTGAAGAACCAATAATGGCACAGGCACCTACCAGTGTAGAGCTTGAAATTACTTATACCGAGCCGGCAGTTAAAGGGGATACCTCTACTAATGCCTTAAAAAGTGCTACTGTTGAAACCGGTATTGAGATTCGCGTTCCTCTTTTTGTTAATCAGGGAGATAAGGTAAGAGTAGATACACGTACAGGTGAATACATTGAAAGAGTAAAATAGTTTTTAAATTTTTTTTGAAAGGTCTTTTCATCATGAAAAGACCTTTTTTTTTGAACAAAATTTCGACAGAATTGTTTTTACATTCGTATTGTGGATAAAGCGAAACTTCGGAATTTATATCTGGAAAAGCGTCAGAATCTTTCGCGTTCAGAATACTGGATGCTGACAGATTCCCTGATGGATCAGATTAAGCTCTTTAACTGGTCGGAGTACCGGATGGTTCATGTTTTTTTGCCTATTAGTAAGAGGAACGAGGTTGATACCTTGTCTATTCTGAATTATTTCAAAGAGAACTTCCCGGATTTAAAGATTGTCATACCCAGAACCGACTTTAAAAACCTGCTTATGGAAAACGTCCTTTATGACCACGAATACACCATTTTAGGCAGAAATAAATTTGATATTCCGGAACCAATCCATGGAAAGATTATTCCAGCAAATCAGATCGATCTGGTATTTATTCCTCTTTTGGCATTCGATAAACTGGGTAACCGTGCGGGATATGGCAAAGGTTTTTATGATCGTTTTCTACTGACCTGCAGACCAGATGTAAAGAAGATCGGCTTATCTTACTTCGATCCGGTTGAAGAGATTTATGACCTGAATGAGTTTGATATTAAAATGGATGCCTGTATTTGCCCGGATAAGATTTGGGAGTTTTGATTGTCTAAAATTACAAATCCAGCTCCAAAAGCACCGGACAATGATCAGAATGTCTGGCTTCAGGAAGAATGGCTGCCCGTTTCAGTTTATCCTTTAGTTTTTCTGAAACCAGATTATAATCGATTCGCCAGCCCAGATTTTTAGCCCTGGCATTTGCTCTGAAACTCCACCAGGTATAGTTATGTGGTTCATTGTTGAAATGCCTGAAAGAGTCAATATAGCCTGAATTGATAAAATCTTCCATCCATTCACGTTCTGCCGGGAGAAAGCCCGAAGAATTTGCGTTTGATTTGGGATTGTGGATATCGATAGGTCTATGGCAAATGTTATAATCACCGGAAATCACCAGGTTTGGGATTTCAAGTTTAATTTTATCGGAATAATCCCTGAAATCTTCCAGAAAACGGTATTTGAAATCCTGACGCTCTTCTCCGCTCGAGCCGGAAGGAAAATAGGTGCTCATCACAGAAATTCCTTCAAAATCGGCCCTTAGAATGCGTCCTTCACGGTCGTAATCGTCCATTCCGGAGCTGTATTCTACATGTTTTGGACTAATTTTAGTGAAAATGGCTGTGCCGCTGTACCCTTTTTTTTCCGCCGGATTCCAGTAATGTTCATAGCCCATTTGCTCAAGAAGGAGCAGGTCTGTAAGCTGATCGGGAGTGGCTTTTATTTCCTGCAAACAAACCACATCCGGATTTGCAGCCTTTAACCATTCCAGCCAGTTCTTGTTTAAAGCAGAGCGAATTCCGTTAACATTATAGGTAATAATCTTCATAGAAATTAAAGTGTATTGTGTTTTAAATTCAGTTTCTTTTCGATTTTTCTTGCTTCTCCTTTTTTGAGTACGCTTACCATCATTGAAACATCTTCAACAGGGCGATCAGATGGTCCTGTTTTAAGCTCTGCGATTGCGTCAATCATTTCGATGCCGCTAACAACCTCGCCGTAAACGGTATAGTTCTGGTCCAAATGAGGTGTTCCACCCAGTTCTTTATATACCCTGCGCTGAGACTCTGGAATTATGCGGCCATTCATTCTTTTCATTTGCACATCATCAAGTGTTGCATCGGTCCATTTTTTGCCCTGAACAATGTAAAACTGACTTGCACTGGATTCTTTTTGCGGATTATTATCGCGGGCGGCTGCCAGGACACCTTTTTTATGGAAAAGACTGTCTCTAAACTCGGCTTCAACCCGATATTTCAAGTCACCCTCACCCAATGTCTGACCCGGTTTTGCTGTTTTTGAATCCGGGTCACCTCCCTGAATCATAAATTCTTTGATCACCCGGTGAAAAAGGGTTCCATTATACAAACCTTCTCTGCTCAGTTTCAGAAAATTATCACGATGCTTAGGGGTTTGGTTGTATAGCATGATGATGCATTCGCCTTTACTGGTTTTGATCTTTACAAAATCATGTTTGGGTTTAGCGAAAACTGAGCTGGCACAAAATATCAGTAAGAAAACAGATAGTTTTTTCATTTCTCAGGGATTAGATACTATCAAAATAGGTGATGATCAATGATCGCATGATCATTTCCTGTTCCAGAAGGGTATAGGCAGGGATGGGTTTAATAAGTTTCCAGTGTGGCCAACCATCCTGATCGAGGCCCTCGAGTTCATAAAAACCCAGTTCACTGAATAAGCGGCAGTTGGCAATATGCATTAATTCTTCTTTCTGACGTTTACTGAATTTTGCCGGGCCTTTGCCGAGTTCCTGAACACCGATCAGAAAGAGCATGACCTTCATATCGGGAAGATCTGTATCAAAATCTTTCGCTATCTGCTCTTGTAATACTTTCCATTTGGCGTTTATTTCTGCTGGGGTCATGTACAAAAGTCAGTAAAAAAATGGAATATATGACCAGGGGGAATGTTAAAAGAGTTCTCGCAAAGACGCAGAGACGCAAAATTTATCATACAATTGTGTCTCCGCGCCTTTGAGGTACTAAGCCATCTCCTTACCCTTTGGTCGGTGTTATCACCGACCATGTGATGTAAGTTGCTTATGGTACGGTGATAACACCGACCATAGGAAAATTCCCCAACTCTGAAATTTCACCTCAAATACTATATTTGTTCATGCAAAAACCAATCGTTACTGCTTTACTGGCATATGGAATGTCGGGAAAGCTATTTCACGGACCCTTTGTTCATGTTCACCCGGGCTTTCATTTTAAGGGGGTGCTGGAGCATAACACAAAAAAAGTAAATGCTGATTATCCTGATGTTAAAAGTTATAATACGCTCGATGAGGTATTGAATGATCCTGAAATTGAACTGGTGATTGTTAATACCCCGAGTAATACCCACGTAGATTATTCCAGAAGGGCATTGATGGCCGGAAAGGATATTTTGGTTGAAAAACCATTTGCTCCGACGCAAGCTGAGGCAAAAGAGATCTTTGATCTTGGAAGAAAACTGAACCGCAAGGTGATGGTGTATCAGAACCGAAGATTTTCGAGCGATTTTGAAGTTACCCGGGATACCATAAATAGTGGAAAACTTGGTCAGATCATTGAAATGCATTTACGCTATGATCGCTACAGGGCAGAAATCGGTCCGAAAGTCTTTAAAGAAACTCCAATTCCTGCTGCAGGAATTGTTTATGATCTGGCTGCACATTTGCTTGATCAGGCAATTTGTATACTCGGCGAGCCTCTTTCATACCGTAAAGTAACCGGTGTTTACCGTAAGAATTCATTGGTGGATGATTACGGGCATATCCACTTAACTTACCCGAACCAACTGAATGTATTTATAACCACAAGTCTCCTCGTTGCTGACCCGCAGCCGGGTATTATCATTCATGGTACTAAAGGCTCATTTATTAAAGCTTTCTGTGATAAGCAGGAAGATCAGCTGATCGCAGGAATGATGCCGGGTAATCCCGGTTTTGGAAATGAGGATGCAGGTAAAGAAGGCCGTCTGACATTGATGAGCGAACAGGGTGAAAAAACCGTTGAATTGGTTCCATCTGCTGTTGGAAAATATATGGATCTCTTCGAAGCAGTAGTTCAGACTATTAGAAATAATGCTGAGTTTCCGGTGAAAGAATCTGAGGTCATGATACAGATTGGGATACTGGAAAGTGAACCGGATAACATTTAGTTTATTTATCTGTTGGAATTAAACAATAAAAGTAGCGATATAAACAAATATTGCTGTTGAAATTCCTACCACTAATGTTCCCAGAGTATAGGTACGATACCCTGTTTTTACATCAATGCCTGAAAATTGGGTAGTGATCCAGAACCCGCTGTCGTTAGCGTGAGAAACGACCATGGCCCCGGCTCCGATTGCAGCAACAATGAGTGCTTTCTCGATTTCTGAATCGAATCCCATACCGGGCAACATAGGAGCAACAATGGATGCGGTAGTGATCAGCGCTACGGTAGAAGAGCCCTGTGCTGTTTTGATTGCGGCACAAAGCAAGAATGGAAGCCATATACCGAGGTTTGCACCTGATAATCCATTTGCCATGGTGGTGGCAATTCCACTATTTTGAAGGATTGCCCCAAAAATTCCACCGGCACCAGATATAATTATGATTGTGGAAGCATCATTTATTGCTTTACCAACCCATCCGGTAGTAGAAAGTATTTCCTTATCCAGCTTTTTAGGGATTAAAAACACAAAAAGCATCCCGATTAATAAGGCGATTACAGGAGAACCTATAAATCCAATTGTTTTGAACCACCAGGTAGCCTGCTGACCCTCGGTAACCGTAAATTCCATAATAGATTTGCCTATGATCAGGACAATTGGGCTAACTATTGGCAAAAAGGATTTGATTGCAGAAGGTGCATTTTTTATTTTTTCATTAATTGTCTCTTCAGATAATTCAGGATTAGGATCGATATAGGTCCTTGCGGCATAATACTTTGAATAAAGAATAGCCACAACCAGTGAAAACATACCTATTATCAGTCCGACGAGCATCACCAGACCTACATCTGCGCCTATAATTCCAGCTGCTGCAATCGGACCGGGTGTAGGAGGAATTAAAACATGGGATATCATTAAACCCAGAATAAGAGCCACAGCAGTTCCAACAATGGAAAGTCCTGCTTTTTTAGTTAAACTTTTATTCAATGGGTTAAGAATAATGAAACCGCTATCGGCAAATACCGGGATGGAGACTATAAATCCGACAATACCCATGGCTTCATGCACTCTTTTTTTACCGATGATTTTAATCACAATTTCCGCCAGCTTATAAGCCCCGCCCGAGTATTCTAAGAATGCACCTATAATAACCCCGAGTGCGATGACGATTCCTATTTTACCAAGGGTGTTTCCAAATCCATCATTTATTGACTTAATGATGGTATCTAAATCCATTCCTGAGACGACCCCAAAGAATAATGCGACAAATAATAAGGCTAAAAATGGATGCAAATGCCATTTTGCTGTAAGTAAAATGAGCAGTATAACACTGACTACGAGTAGTATAAATGATATCATACCTGAATTTACTATTTAAATCCAAAACCTGAATTTTATTTTGGATGCATACCCGGATTTGTTGGATTGGAAGAAACAGTGCAGAAATTATCTGTTGTAAAGAAAATGCGATTGGGATTAATGAAATTGTTACACCCCCCATTTGCCCGAATTTTGAAATATTTTCTTTTTTGCGTAATTTTGTATTGAAGACTGTAATGAAAGCATTTAAAAAGACATTTGGATTAAGCTTCTCAGTAATACTATTACTGAGTTTTTCCACTGTGCTTCTTCCATTGGATTTCTTCCACAACCACGCTCCGATTCCTGTTTCTAAAGCATCAGAGCAACTTAATTCCAGCAGTTCTGAAAAGATAAATGTTCAGAACAAAACTGATTATTGCTGGGTTTGTGCCGTTCACATTGATAAAACCTTCACCAAAACTTCCTTTTATGAGAAGATCAGATTATCTCCCATGATGTCTGTATTTTTGAATAATGAAGTTACCTCTTATTTTGTTGAACAACTTCTCTCTACCCTAAG